>NZ_JBSFGJ010000288.1:0-12104 GCF_053596515.1 Nonomuraea sp. NPDC001684 | reverse complement strand
GCGCGATGAGGTTGATCGTCGTGACGTGGCCGGCGATCAGCAGCACCTGCACGGTGTCCCGCAGCTCGGCGTCGTCCAGCCGGCCCTGGGCGTGCAGCGCGATCAGCTCGCTCGTCAGGTCCTCGCCGGGCGTGCCGCGCCGCACCTCGATGATCTCCCCGACCAGCTCGAACAGCGCCCTGCGACCCTCCGGGCTGTCCGGCGGGCTCTGGTCGAGCTGCACCACCTCGTCGGTGAGCGCGCGCAGGCGCTCGCGGTGGGAGTCGGGCACGCCCAGCATCTCGACGATGACGCGCAACGGCAGCGGGTAGGCGTACTCGGCGCGCAGGTCCACCGGCTCGCCCGGCGGCCTGGCCGCCAGGTCCTCCAGCAGGTCGCCGACGATGGAGGTGATCCACGGCTCCATCCGCTGCACCTGGCGCGCGCTGAACAGCTTGACCAGCGGGCCGCGCAGCCGCCGGTGCTCCTCGCCGTCGGCGTTGAGCATGGACGCGTCGGTGACGAGCCGCATCAGCGACGTGCCCTGAGGAGCCGCGGCGCGGGCCTTCGGGTCCCAGTACCGGATGTCGCGCGTCATCGCCGGGTGCGACAGCACCGCCTCCAGCGTCGCGTGGCTGGTGGCGGCCCAGGCCAGCACCCCCTCCACCCGTACCGGGACGAGCGGGCCGGCCCGGCGCAGCCGCTCGTCGCTGTCGTGCAGGTCGAGGGTGGCCGGGTCGAGGACGAACTCGGGTTCCATGGTCATCCTGTCTGTCTGGTGCGGTCGGGCGGTCATCGGCTCGACGTCGCCCCGCTGTAGCGGCGGGGGAGGACCATGACCGGGTTGTCGTCGAGGATCACGTCCGGCGGCCCGAAGCGTTCGGCCACCCGGCGGATCTCGGGGTCGTCGAGCAGCAGCAGCCGGCCGTCGAGGACGAGCGGCTCGTCGTCGGCGTACAGGGTGGGCCGGTCGACCTGGCAGTCGCAGTGGGCGAAGCCGGGCGCGGTGGTGACGGCCACGCCGTCGGTGAGCGCGTCGAGCCCGCAGTAGAACGCGCCGGCGTGCTTCTCCCGCTCGAACTGGCTGCCGCCGGCCACCCGCACCTTCGGGTTCAGCCCGATCAGGGCGTGCCGCAGGTAGAAGCCGCCGGGGGAGAAGCGGCGCAGCCGGTCGGCGGCCGTCCCGCCCTCGATCTTCTGCACGACGTTGCCGGCCAGGTGGACGCTCAGCGGCTCCTCGGGCACGCCGGTCACCGTGCAGTCCTCGACGACGAGCACGCCCTCGGTGTCGGCGGGCCAGAAGTTGACGCCGCCGTACGGGAAGGGCCGCCACTGGCCGGGGCCCGGCGGCTCGGCGTCCGGCATGAGGGTCAGCCCGGACAGCGTCAGGTCCGTGCCGGCCGTGGAGGTGACCCGGATCCTGGTGGTCGCGGCCAGCTTCTCCAGCGTGCGGTGCGCCAGGGCGTAGAAGACCTCGTTGGGCAGGCGGGCGCCGGTGAGCAGCGCGCCCGCCGTGGCGCTCATGTGCAGGGACGCGAACCTGACCGGCAGCGCCGCGATCTCGTCGAAGAACAGCGGCGCGGTGTGCACCTCGCCCCACCAGGTGCAGGCGATGACGACGTCGGACGCCCCGACCGCCGCCCGCTCGACGTGGTGCCCGGCCCCGCTGTCCCAGCCGCCCGGGCTGAACGGCGCCACCGACAGGATGTGCACGTCGGCGTCCCGGTAGGCCGCCGCGGCCGCGATGGCCTGGACGACCACCGGGTCGACGGTGTGCTCGGCCAGCACCAGCACCCGCTCGCCCGGCGCCACCCGCAGGTAGTGCACCAGGTTGCGGGCGCCGGGCATGAGCTCGACGATCGAGTACGGCGCGGCCGTCGGCTCGGCCGCGTAGCCGACGGGCGCCGTGGCGTACGGATTCGTGGTCATCGTTGTCTCCCCCGGTGCCGGTCGTACCCGCTGCCGTGCCAACCCGCGGCAACGCCACGCCTCGATCACGGAAAGGATGCGGCGTCGGCGCGGGCGGCACGAGTCCGGGTGCGGTGTCAGCGCGAGCGTCGCCGCGATCCGGCCGACAGCTCGATCGGGTCGAAGCCGAACGCGTCCGCCGGGTCGTGGCCCAGGTACAGGTCACGGACCAGCTCCCCGGCCGCCGGGGCGTTGCACAGCCCGTGGCCGGAGAACCCGGTGGCGTACAGGAACGCCGGAGATCCGGGCAGCCGGCCGATGAAGGCCGACCGGTCGGGGCTGGCGTCCCTGGGGCCGCGCACCGCCGTCTCCAGCCCGGACAGGTCCAGGTCCGGGTACGTGGTGGCGAGCTGGGCCCTGGCCTTGACGAACCAGGCGTCCCGGTCGGTGCCGGGGTTGCCCATGCCGATCAGGATGCGGTCGCCGCGCCGGCGGATCAGCAGCCCGCTGGCGGCGTGCAGGGTGACCGGCATGTCCGGCACGTCGGGCAGCGGGCCGGTGGTGAGCAGTTCCTGCACCGCCGGCCCGGTCAGCGGCAGGTCCACGCCCGCCGCCGAGGCGATCCAGCCCGACCAGGCGCCGGCCGCGCACACGATCGCCTGCGCGGTGAGCGTGCCGTCCGCGGTCTCGACCCGTCCGGTGGCCGGATCGACGGCGGTGACCGGGCAGCCGGTGCGCAGCGAGGCCCCCGCCCGCGCCGCGCCCTCCGCGTACGCCTCCACGATGGCGGCCGTGTCGCTCACGAACGCCTGCGGCGACCACGCGGCCGCCAGCAGCGACGGCTCCTCGACCAGCGGGTTGAGCCGCCGGGCCGCCTCCGCGCCGATCAGCGACACGTCCACGCCCGCGGCCCGCTGCGCCGGCAGCTCGGCCTCGAACCTGTTCACCTGCTCCCGTTCGGTGAACAGCACGAGGTAGCCCACCTGCCGCATCGGCAGCTCGGCGCCGGGCCAGCGCGGGAACGACTGGTAGGCCGACAGGCTGCGCACCGCCATGGCGGAGCTGACCGGGTCGCCGGAGAAGTAGGCGCGCAGCACGTCCGCGGTGGCCCGCGAGGCGCCGGAGGCCAGGTCGTCGCGTTCCAGGACGACGGTCTCGACCCCCGCCTCGGCCAGGTGGGCCGCGATCGACAGGCCGATCACGCCGCCGCCGATGACCACCACCTCGGCCCGGTCGGCCTGGCTCATGCCGGGGCCACCGTCCCGCTCTGGAAGGGAGCCAGCATGGAGCGGGAGATCGGGGCCACCGAGCCGTCCGCGCGCAGGTGCTCGTCGACCTGCCACGGGAAGAGCTGGAGGTTCCAGGCGCCCAGGCAGTTGACGTACAGGGCCATGTGGCTCATGAGCGCGACGAAGTCCTCGCGGTCCTGGAGCTGGTCGGCGACCTCCAGCGCGCGCTCGGTGAACTGGTGCAGTTTGTTCAGCCCGCAGTAGCCGAGGAACTCGGCCGGGGTGGCGGCCATGATGCGCGCCATCTGCTGCAGGAACTCCAGCGGGAGCTGCTGCTGCTGGGCGGCCCTGACCAGGCCGGAGTAGCAGCAGTAGCCCAGCGGGCGGGTCTCGCCGTTGACGAACAGCATCGTGGTCAGCGTGGTGCCGAAGCTGCCCGCGCCCGAGGCGATGCGGCCCTCGTGCAGGTCGACCAGCTCCTGGGGCGGGTCGAGCCAGATGCGCTCGATCTCGTCGTGCAGCTCGGCGAGGAGCTGCTCGGCCTCGGTGTGCCGGGCCGTCGGGCGGCGCAGCTGGTGGCCGCCGCCGTCGCCGGCCCTGCGCACCTCGACGATCACGGGCTCGCCGCCGGAGTACACCGACTGCCAGACCGCCTTCCCGGCCTCGGCGAGCGCGTCGAGGTCCTCCTCGCGGACGGTGCCGATGGGCGTGGCGGGCATGGGCTCGCTCAGCGGGCCGTACTTGATGCCGAGGTGCTGGAGACGGGAGCAGAACACCGATCCGTCGGGCGCGATCCGCCGGTCGATCTTGTGGACGCCCGGGACGTGCAGCAACTCGGGCATCGGGGCCAGATGGTAGAGGTGGTGGCCCGCCACGAGGGCGTGGCCTTGCAGGCTGCGGTAGGGCAGGGTCCGCCACAACGCGTCGGCGAGGTCGCGGTTGCGTCCGTCAAGGTCTGCTGTGACCGATACGCCGATGGTGGGCCAGAGAATTTCGATCTGCCGCTCGGTGGCCGATTTGTTCATAACGCGGACAGTAACACAGCCGTTACGACCCGTAATGGAGGGGGTCGGACGGCGGCCGGAGGGGGAATTGTCCGGGAAGAGGGCGCCGTGGGCGGTCGTCGCGCGCGCCGGCGGAGGAAGTTTGGCGCCCCAGTCGTTGCCGACTGGGGCGATGCCCACATTAGGGCGTTTTGTCTGTTTTGTATAGGTTCTTTTACGCGAACGTGCGGGCCGCGCCTGCACGCGACCCGCACGGAGATCGGCTCACCCGCTGTCAGCGGCCGATCAGAAGACGTTCACCCCGTAGGCGCTCAGCGCCTCGGTGACCGGCTGGAAGAACGTCGTCCCGCCGCTGGAGCAGTTGCCGCTGCCGCCGGAGGTCAGGCCGAGCGCGACGCCGCCGGAGAACAGCGCGCCGCCGCTGTCGCCGCCCTCGGCGCAGACGTTGGTCTTGATCATCTGGCGTACGGTGCCCTCGGCGTAGTTCACGGTGGCGTTGAGCGCCGTCACCGAGCCGCTGTGCACGTGCGTCGTGCTGCCGCTGCGCTGCACGGACTGGCCGACGTAGGCGTTGCCCGCGCTGGTGATGTCACGCGAGCCGCTGTAGAGGTCCACGCCGCCCGGGTGGGCGATGCTGGTGTTGGTGTACTTGACGATGGCGTAGTCGTTGCCCGGGAAGCTGGATCCCGTCGTGTTGCCCAGGGTCGTGGTCTTCGCGGAGTTGGCGTACCACGTGGAGGCGATGTTGCCGCAGTGGCCGGCGGTCAGGAAGTAGTAGGTCGAACCGCTGACCACGTTGAAGCCCAGCGAGCAGCGGTACTGGCCGCCGTAGATCGCGTCGCCGCCCTGGATGAAGAGGCTGAACCTGCCGGGCTCGTTCTCGACGCGCACCGCGGGCGTGGCCGCCTCGGCGCTCTGGCCCTGCGCGGCGGCCGCCTGCGCGTTGGCCTGCTGGACCGCGATCTGGACCTTGGTGCGTGCGCTGCTCGCGACGGTGCTGTCCACCCAGACGACGACCTGGTTGGAGGCCGGGTCGACGGCCCACGCGGTGCCGGGGACGGCGGCCGTGCGGTCGAGGAGGGACATGATGGCCTCAAGTGCGGGGCCGCTGCGGGACACGACACGCGGCACGGCGCCCGAGGCGGTGATGGCCTCGGCGTCGGCCGGATCGGTGGTGGTGACCACCATCTTGCCCTGTGCCTGGTCGAAGTAGGAGCCGGCGGTGCGGGCGCCGAGCTGCCCCTCCAGCCTGGCCGCGGCGGCGGCCCGGCCGCCCGCGACGCTGCCCGACGCCCCCGGCCCCGACGGCGAGGAGGATCTCCAGCTCGCCCTGTTCGCCTGCTACGAGCTGCACTACCAGGGCTTCGACGAGGTGGACGACCGCTGGGAGTGGGAGCCGTCGCTGCTGCGCCTGCGCGGCCTGCTGGAGGACCGGTTCGAGCGGGAGCTGGCCGGGGCCGTGCCGCGTCCCGGGCCGGTGCCGCCCGGCGAGGTGCGGCGCGCGCTCACCGCGCTGACCGCCGAGGACGAGGACGGCCCGTCGGTCTCGCTGCACCTCCAGCGCGAGGCCGGCATCGACGCCTTCCGCGAGTTCGTGATCCACCGCTCGATCTACCACCTGAAGGAGGCCGACCCGCACACCTGGGCGATCCCGCGCCTGCGCGGCCGTCCCAAGGCGGCCCTGGTGGAGATCCAGGCCGACGAGTACGGCGGCGGCCGGCCCGAGCGCATGCACTGCGAGCTGTTCGGCCACACCATGCGCGGCCTCGGCCTCGACGACTCCTACGGCGCGTACCTGCCGCGGGTCCCCGCGGTCACCCTGGCCGTCAGCAACGCCATGTCGCTGTTCGGGCTGCACCGGCGGCTGCGCGGCGCGCTGGTCGGCCACCTGGCCGCGATCGAGATGACCTCGTCCCTGCCCAACCGCCGCTACGCCGCGGGCCTGCGCCGGCTCGGCGGCGACGCGGCGGCGGCCCGGTTCTACGAGGAGCACGTGCAGGCCGACGCCGTGCACGAGCAGATCGCCGCGGCCGACCTGTGCGGCGGGTTCGCGGCCGCCTTCCCCGCCCTGACCGGCGACGTCCTGTACGGCGCCGCCTGCGCCCTGGCCCTCGAACGCCGCTGGGCCGAGCACGTCATGGGCCGCTGGGAGCGCGGCGCGTCCTCGCTGCTCGGCCAGGAGGTCCCCGCGTGATCGACCTGGACTACGTGATCCCGCTGCGCTGGCAGGACGACTCCGGCCTCGACGAGCTGACCGAGTACCTGCGCGCCCTCGCGCCGCACGTACGCGTGACCGTGGTCGACGGCAGCCGGCCCGAGCTGTACGCCCGCCACGCCCGCCGCTGGCGCTGCCTGGTCCGGCACGTCAGCCCGGCGGCCGGCCTGTCCTTCGCCAACGGCAAGGTCAACGGCGTGACGACCGGGCTGCGGCTGGCCGAGGGCGACCGGGTCGTGATCGCCGACGACGACGTGCGCTACGACCTGCCCGCGCTGGCCGAGATGCACGCCCTGCTCGCCCGCGCCGAGCTGGTCAGGCCGCAGAACTACTTCGACCCCGCCCCCTGGCACGCCCGCTGGGACACCGCCCGCAGCCTGCTCAACCGCGCGTTCGGCGCCGACTACCCGGGCACGTTCGGCGTCCGGCGGTCGTTCTTCCTGGCCATGGGCGGCTACGACGGCGACGTGCTGTTCGAGAACCTGGAGCTCGTCCGCACCGTGCGCGCCCACGGCGGGCGCGAGCTGCGCCCGCCCGGCCTGTACGTCCGGAGGCTGCCGTGCGACGCGCGGCGGTTCTGGTCGCAGCGGGTCCGGCAGGCCTACGACGACCTCGCCCAGCCGGTGCGGCTGGCGTCCTTCCTGGCGGTGCTGCCCGCGCTCGCGCTGGTGCGCCGTCCGCTGCCGCTGCTGGCCGCCGCCGGGGCGACCGTCGCGCTGGCCGAGGCCGGGCGGCGGCGGGCCGGCGGGCGGCGGGTCTTCCCCGCCGGCGCCTCGCTGTTCGCGCCGGTGTGGGTGCTGGAGCGGGCGGTGTGCTCCTGGCTGGCGGTGGGGGCGGCCTGCGCGGGCGGCGTGCCGTACGCGGGGGGACGGCTCGCGCTGGCCGCCCACTCGGTGCGGTGGCTGCGCGCGCGGGCTCAGGAGTCGGCCGGCGGGTCGGGCTCGCTCGACGCCCGGAAGCCGACCGACTTGTGCGAGCCGTCGCAGAACGGCTTGGCCGATGATCGGCCGCACCGGCACAGCGCGACCGTGGCCCTTCCCGGGTCGATCGGCTCGCCGTCCTGAGTCAGCAGCTCGAAGGGGCCTCTGATCAGCAGCGGGCCGTCCTCGCAGGGCGTGACGGTGGTCGTCGGCTCGTCCATCGTCGTCACCTGCCCCGCCGGCCGGCCCTCTCACCTGCGAGGACGTCGCTAGAGGCCCTCCACGGGCGGGTAGACGTGCGGGGTGGGGTGGGCCGCGGGAAGGACGCACCGCCGCCCGGACCGGACGCTGGCACAGCGCTCGGCGTCCTCACGCTGGGGCAGTGGTTCCGGATTCGCCTGTGTTGGCCGCACTGGAGGGACGCTATAGGCGGCCCCTACCCGCCCGGTCTCGGGGCGGCAACGATCACAGCTCTGACCGGTCTCACCAATGACAGTGAAGCGTTACCGTGAGTAATGCCGACATGAGGTAAAGGGGTCGTGCGGAGTGCCTAAACCGGGCATTCGGGAACGACCGGCGAGGGCATCAACCCGGCCATGAGCAAGATTTCTGAGCGCAGGGCACTCCTGCTGGCCGCGATCGTTCCCGTCGTCCTGGTCGCGGGCTGCTCCGCGGGGAGCAACCCGCAGGCGATGAAGGGGGAGGCCAGCCCGGCCACGCCGACCGAGACCATGATGACGCCCACCGAGACCGGCATGGAGTCGCCGACCACCACCGAGACCATGACCGAGACCGCCACGCCGACCGGCACCATGACGGCGGCCACCCAGCCGCGCGCCGCCGTCCAGAACTACTTCGACGCCCTGAAGTCCGGCAACGTGGACGCGGTCGTGAAGACGTTCACCAGCGACGCCGTGGTGGCCTTTGACGGGCAGGCCACGGCCACGGGCTCGCAGGCCGTCCGCAGCCTCTACGAGAAGCTGCTCAAGGACGGCGCCGACCTGAAGTCGGCCACGCACACCATCGACGAGACGCGGAACGCGGGCACCCAGGACGCCTTCGCGCGCTCGACCAGCAAGCAGGGCGACACCACCTACCGCGAGCTCTTCATGCTCTCGCACCAGGGCGGCCAGTGGCTGATCTCGCGCTTCATGAACAACCAGGGCGGCTGACCGGCCCCGGTCGGAATACGGTAGGGGGGTACCGTGTTGCGGTCGGTGTAGCGAGCGAGAGGACCGGGAGATGGCCGGGTACACCGACGGCAAGCAGGACCACCTCCGGCGGCTGCGCCGGATCGAGGGCCAGGCGCGGGGCATCCAGCGCATGGTCGAGGACGACAAGTACTGCATCGACATCCTGACGCAGGTCTCGGCGACGACGAGCGCGTTGCAGTCGTTCGCGTTGTCGCTGCTGGAGGAGCACATGGCGCACTGTGTGGTCGAGGCGGCGCACAAGGGCGGGGCCGAGGCGGAGGCCAAGGTGAAGGAGGCGGCCGACGCCATCGCCCGGCTCGTCCGGTCGTGACGGATCCACGCGGGGCGCGCGCGGGCCGGTTAGCGTGGAGGACGTGCAGGACCTGACGCGGTTCCAGAACCCCCGCTTCGCCGAGGCGTACGAGCGGATGAGCGCCGAGTCGGAGCGGCGGGGCGCGGCCGAACACCGGCGGCGCCTGCTGGCCGGGCTGGCCGGGCGGGTGCTGGAGGTCGGCGCGGGCAACGGGCTGAACTTCGCGCACTACCCGGCGGGGGTGCGCGAGGTGGTCGCCGTCGAGCCGGAGGACCGGCTGCGGCGGCTGGCCGGGCGGGCCGCGGCCGGCGCGCCGGTGCCCGTGAGCGTGGTCGCCGGGCACGCCGCCGACCTGCGGTTCGCCGACGCCTCCTTCGACGCCGTGGTGCTCTCGCTGGTGTTGTGCTCGGTGCCCGACCAGCGCGCGGTGCTCGGCGAGGTGTCCCGGGTGCTCAGGCCCGGCGGCGAGGTGCGGTTCTACGAGCACGTGCGCTCCTCGCGCGCCGCCGGCGCGCTGGTGCAGGACCTCGTGACGCCGTTGTGGCGGCGGATGGCCGGCGGGTGCCGCCTCAACCGCGACACCGAGCGCGCCCTGATCGACAGCGGGCTGGTGGTCGAGGAGCGCGAACGGTTCGCGTTCCGGCCGCTGCCGTTGTCGCCGAGGTTGCCGCACATTCTCGGACGCGCCAGGAAACCGGTTTGACCGGCTGCCCGGACGGTTCTTCTCGGCCGCTGTGGCGACAAATCTGGAAAAATGGGTTTTTGTTCTGAAACGTGTTATTGCGCTGTGGTGTCACCGGGAATACGCGGAGTGATACGGCGCTGATCCACCAACGCCAGATAAACCGCGAACGCCCCCTGTGCCCACATCCCCGCCTGCTGCGCGGTCAGCCGGATCTCCTCGCCCTCGTGCGTGACGATCAGATGACCACCCGGCGTGCGACGCCAGGCGACCAAAACGTTCTCGTAAACCAGAACGTCGAGCATCGCGGTCAGATATTCGCCTCCGGTGGCGGACACGGCGTAAGCCTCCTCGCTCCTCGCCGAATTCTCGCCCTGATTTCTTCGTGCTGACTCCATTGTGCGCGCCGCACCGGGAATTGTCGCACCCGTCCGGCCGCTTCTTCGGTTCGCGGGCGGAACCCGCCGGGGCCGGGCGGTGTAGGGAGGTCGGAGGTGCGTGATGAAGAGAAACGTGGCCGTACCGGCTGCCCTGACGGCCGCTCTGGCGGCTGCCGTGCTGGTCGTCCTGGTGGTGTCCGGATGGTGGGCGGGGGTGGCGTCCGCCTCCTCGCGTGGGGGGTGGGCGGTGACCTACCTCGATCCGCCGCCGGCGGCGTTCGCGGGCGGGAAGACGTACACGGTGGGGTTCTGGGTGCTGCAGCACGGCACGCATCCCTACGCGGGCGAGCTGGACCCCGTCGGCCTGCGCCTCACCCGGGCCGACGGCAGGACCGTCACCTTCGCCGGCACCCCGCTGCCGGAGGCCGGACACTACGCCACGTCGGTGGCCGTGCCGGACGGGGTGTGGCGGGTGGAGGGCCTCCAGGGCTGGTTCGAGCCGTACGCCGTGGGGACGCTCACGGTTCCCGGGCGGCTGCTGGCCGACCCGGTGCCGCCGGACAAGGTGGCCACGTTCGGCGGCGACGGGAAGGACCCTTGGGGCGCGATCCGGCCGCCGGGCTTCCCCCCGGGCAAGAGCACACCGATGCCGACCGGTGAGCCGACCGGGACGCAGGCCGGTGAGCCGACCGGGACGCAGGCCGGTGAGCCGACCGGGGTGCAGGCCGGGAAGCAGGTCGGAGGCGGGGTCGGGGCTGCTGGGAGTGCGGCTGCGCGGGTTCCGGCCGGGGAGGCGCCGGGCGGCGGGGTTCCGGCGTACCTGCTGGTGCCCGCGGCGGTGGCCGGCGCGCTGGTGGCGCTCATGGCGTCCCGCCTGCCGCGCCTTCGCGGGACGCCGGGACGACCGGGACCCGCGGGACGAGCGGGACGACCGGGGCGACCGTCCGGCGCGCGCCGGAACGCCGCCGCCGACGACCCTCCCGACGAGGACGGCTCCACGGAGACCCTCGTCATCGGCGGTTAGCGCCGCCAGGACAGGTCAGACGGAGGGCTCGCGGAACTGTTCGATCATCGCCGCGTACCCGTCGCCGGCACGGCCGCCGGCCGCCGCGCGCCGGGCCAGGTCCAGGAAGAGGTCCGGCAGCTCGGTGTTGACGCCGAGCGCCCGGCTCTCCTGCGCCAGGTGCTCCATCCCGCCCAGGTGGACGGCGAGGGTGGCGTCGGCGGCCGGGTACCGGCCCTCGTCGATCTGCCGGGCGTAGGCGGAGACGTAGCCGGTCGTCACGCCGATGGCGGTGGTGGCCAGGGACGCGAAGGTCGTCGCCTTGACGTTGGCGGCGCCCAGCAGGGCGGCGCCCTGGAGGAAGCCGTTCAGCACGCCCCACATGACGCTCAGGACGGACATGTCGTACAGGGCGGACAGGGCGTGGTCCTCGCCGAGATGGACGGTCCCGTCTCCGGAGAGCGCTCGCAAGGTGGGCAGGTGCTCCTCGAAGGCGGCCTCCGGGCCGGAGTACAGCACCGTGGCGTCGGCGGTGCCGATCGCCTGGGGGAGGGCGAGGATCGCCCCGTCGAGATAGACGCTCCCGATCGTGCCCGCCCACCTCGCGGTGTCGCGGGCCTGGACGGAGGCCGCCGTGGTCAGGTTGACGAGGGTGCGGCCGGCCAGCGAGGAGGCGACCGGTTCCAGCAACCCGTGCACGGCGTCGTGGTCCGAGACGCAGACGACGACGAGCGGGCTCGCCTCGACCGCGCTTGCGACGGAGCCGGCCAGGGTGGCTCCCTTGGCGACGAGGTCGCCGGCCTTGGCCGCCGAGCGGTTCCAGACGGTGGTCGGGTGACCGTTCGCCAGGAAGGCCGTGGCCAGCGCCTGGCCCATCAGCCCGAGGCCGACGACGGTGACGGGCGCCCGGGAGGCGGACGAGAGGGACATGTGGGCTCCTGTGTGGTTCGCGCGGCTTGCGCCGCGATGGATGGCGGGGCTGCGGTCCGGCGGGGGACGGTTCAGGCGAAGAACCCGACGATGCTGCGGATGCGGTCCCCGTCGAACTCCACGACGTCGTAGCCGGTGACGGCCGGGCCGAGCCGCCAGCGGAACAACGCGCGGTCATGGTGGACGCCGACCACGGCGTCGAGGGTGAACCGGAGGTCGCCGAGCCCGCTCCGGACGCGGCCGATCACCTCGGCGGCGGCCCCACGCGCTCGTCGCTGTCGGTGTCCGGCGAGATCGGCGAGACCGAGGTGGTGGGCGTCGTCGACCACGTCACCGGCAAGATCAAGT
>NZ_JBSFGJ010000287.1:0-12185 GCF_053596515.1 Nonomuraea sp. NPDC001684 | reverse complement strand
GCTCCTGGTTCACCTGCGTCCCGAGGAGGAGGGAGCCGAACGCGGTGACCTGGAGGACCTGTGCCGGCGCCTCGACCGCATCGAACGCAAGCTGGCCGAGCCTGCGCAGGTCGGCCTCGTCGGTGGGCAGCAGGTGCGTCCGCCGCAGCCGGTGGAGCTGCAACAGGTGCTCGACCTGGCGCAGGAACGAATACGCCTCGGCGAGCCCGCGCGAGTCGTCGCGGCCGACGTAGCCGCCGCGGGAGAGGGCGGCCAGGGCCGGGAGGGTGGCCCGGCGGCGCAGCAGCGGGTCGAGCCTGCCGTGCACGAGTTGCAGGAGCTGGACGGCGAACTCGATGTCGCGCAGCCCGCCCGGCCCCAGCTTGAGCTGCCGCTCCCCCTCGGCGCGCACGTGCGACTCGACGCGGCGGCGCATGGCCTGGACGTCCTCGACGAAGTGCTCGCGGGTGGCGGCCGTCCAGACCAGGTCGTTGACCGCCTGGACGTAGGACTCGCCGAGCTCCTGGTCGCCCGCCACCGGACGGGCCTTGAGCAGCGCCTGGAACTCCCAGGTCTTGGCCCAGCGGCGGTAGTAGGCCAGGTGGCTGGCCAAGGTGCGGACCAGCGGGCCGGACCGCCCCTCGGGACGCAGGCCGGCGTCGACCTCCCACAGCGAGCCCTCCTGGGTGGCCGCCGTGCAGGCCCGCATCATGGCCTGGGCCAGCCGGGTCGCCGATCGCAGCGCCTTGGTCTCGTCGGCGCCCTCGCGCGGCTCGGCGACGAAGATCACGTCGACGTCGCTGATGTAGTTGAGCTCGCGCGCGCCGCACTTGCCCATGCCGATGACCGCCAGGCGCGCCTCGGAGTCGTCGACCTCGGCGCGGGCGATCGCGAGGGCGGCCTCCAGCGCCGCGCCGGCCAGGTCGGACAGCTCGGCCATGACCTCCGGGAGCGTGGCCTGCCCGGTGAGGTCGCGGGCGGCCAGGTGCATGAGCCGGCCCCGGTAGGCGACCCGCAGCGCCACCAGCGGGTCGGGGTCGCCGGCGCGCGGCTCGGGCTCGCCGGGCTCGGCGCCGACGGCGCGCAGCAGCGCGGCGCGCGCCTCGCCCAGCTCGGGCTCGGCCAGCAGGGCCGTCTGCCCGGGATGGCGGACCAGGTGCTCGCCGAGCGCGGCGCTGACGCCGAGCACGGCGAACAGGCGCGCCCTGAGCCGCTCGTCCTCGCGCACCGCGGTCAGGACGGCCGGCTCGCGCTCGGCCAGGCGGGTCAGCGAGACCAGGGCCAGGTCGGGATCGGCCACGGCGACCAGGAACTCCAGGAGGTCGTCGAGGTCGGCCGGGGTGCGGTCGAGCAGCTGGGCGGCTCTGGCACCGTCGGCGAAGCCGAGCTTGGCCAGGCGTGCGGCGGTCGATTCGATCCTGGGCACCTGCTCATCTTGACAGGTGGCTTCCGGAAAGCCGTAGAGTACAACGCAACGTAGCGTTGTGTTTTGCTGAGGAGGGGGACGACATGAGCCGGATGCCCGCGGCGGTGACCTGGGGACTGCTGGCGGCCTGGGCCGTGCACGACGCCGAGGAGCTGGCGACCATGGCGGGATGGGCGCGGCGGGCCCGTCCCCGGCTGGAGCGGCTGTACCCGGGGGTGCCGTGGGAGCGGCTGGAGGTGTCGCAGGCGCGGGTGAACGTGGCGATCGGGCTGATGGGCGGCGTGGTGGCGGGGGCCTCGGCGCTGGGGGCGCGCAGCGGCGGGCGCAGCCCGGTGTTCCAGGCGGTGCTGGCCGGGTTCGGGCTGCACGGGGTCGTCCACCTGGCGCAGGCGGCCGCCACACGGGGGTACACGCCGGGGGTGGCGACGGCGCCGCTGGTGGTGATCCCGTTCTCGGCGTGGGCGTGGCGGCGGTTGCGGCGGGCGGGGGTGGTGGCGGCGCCGGGGCGGTCGGCCGCGTACGGGCTCGCGGCGCTGCCGCTGACGGTGGGCGGCGTGCACGCGGTCGCCCACCTGCTCACCCGCCGCCACGACCGGGCCGCCGAGCCATCGGCTGCTGAGTCGTCGGCTGCTGAGTCATCTGCCACGGACGGCCTCGGCCGCGACCGCTGGTTCTGACCCGCACCGGCGTCCGGCTCCTGGCCGCCCGGGTTGGGCTGTCAGGCCGGGCGGGAGGCTCTGACCACCTGGGCGAACGCCTCTGCGACGGGGCGCCAGGTCGCGACCAGGGCGGGCCCGGCGGCCTTGACGGCGGCGTTCAGGTCCTCGGCCGCCGCCAGGTCCGACTCCGCCGTCCAGGAGGTGAAGATCTCCGAGGTGGCCTCGGGGTGGAACTGCACCGCCCAGGCGCGCTCGCCGACCCGGTAGGCCTGGTTCGGGTACTGGGCGCCGGTCATCAGCGGCACCGCGCCCTGCGGCAGCCGCGTCATGGCGTCCTGGTGGTACTGGATGGCGGTGGCCCGGGCCGGGACGCCGGACAGTAGCCGGTCGGAGGCGGCGGCGGGCAGCGCGACGACCTCGCACGCCCCCACCTCCAGGCCGTTCCCGCCGCGCTCGACCGTGCCGCCGAGCGCCATGGTGAGAAGCTGGGCGCCGAGGCAGATGCCCAGCGTGGGCGTGCCCTCCGCCACGGCGCGGCGCAGCAGGGCGCGGGTGGCCGGCTGCCAGGGGCTGCGCTCGTCCTCCCAGGCGGCCGCGGCGCCGCCGAGCACGATCAGGCCGTCGGCGGCCCGCTCCGGCACCGGCTCGCCCCGGTACGGCCGTACGACGTCGCAGGTCAGACCCAGCCAGTCCGCCAGGTGGCCGAGCCCGGCGCCGGCCTCGTGCTCGATCACGGTGATGCGCATATCGGGTAATTTATCCGCATTTTTTGGCGAAAACGTCCTTACGCCCGCCGTGCGAACTGCCCGCGCGACGGCCGGTGACTCCCGGCCCCGGACGGCGTCCCTAAGATCCGGCTATGAGATTCGACGAAGTGGACGGGCTCCGCGTCGCCACGTTCGGCACCGGCCCCCGCAAGGTCATCGCGGTCCACGGCATCAGCGCCTCGCTGATGGCCTGGGGCGCGGTCGGACGACGGCTGCCCGAGGAGTGGTCGCTGATCGCGATGGACCTGCGCGGCCGTGGTCACAGCGCCTCCCTGCCCGGCCCGTACGGGCTGCCCCGGCACGCCGAGGACGTCCTGCGCGTCGCCGAGCACGTCGGCGCGGGCCCGGACGCGGTGCTGGCCGGCCATTCGATGGGCGCGTACGTGGCCGTGCTGGCCGCGGCCGAGCGCGACTTCGACCGGGTCGTCCTGGTGGACGGCGGCCTCCCCCTCCCCCTGCCCGAGGGCGCGGACCCCGACGCCGCGCTGGCGGCCACGCTCGGCCCCGCGCTGGACCGGTTGCGCCGGACGTTCGCCTCCCCGGAGGAGTACGTGGACTTCTTCAAGGCCCACCCGGCCTTCGTCGGCCACTGGAGCCCCGACGTGGAGGCGTACGTGCGCTACGACCTCGACGGCCCCGAGGGCGCGCTGCGCTCGCGGGCGGTCGGCGAGGCCGTGATGGCGGACGGGCGCTGGATGCGCACCGAGACCGCCGAGATCGGCGCCGCGCTGGCCGCGATCAAGGCGCCCGCCTACCTGCTCAGGGCCCCGCGCGGCCTGCTGAACCAGGACACCGGCATGCTCCCCGACGAGGTCGCCCGCACCTGGACCGCCCGCGTGCCCGGCCTGCGCGACGAGGTCGTGCCCGACTGCAACCACTACACGATCCTGTTCGACGAGCAGCCGGTGACGACCGTCCTGGAACGGATCACCGGGGCATGAGAAAGGCCCCCGAGCCGAGCTCGGGGGCCGTTCGCAGACGCAGGTCAGCGTGGAGCGATCCACGTGGCGCGGGCGGCGGCCACCAGGGTGCCGTCGTCCTCGTAGATGCCGCTCTCGCCGTACATCTTGCGGCCGTCGCGGCCGGTCGGACGGGCCACGACGGAGTAGCGGCCACCCGGCAGCACCGGGCCGTTGATCTGCACGACCAGGCGGCCGAGCAGGGCCGACTCGCCGGGGCCGAAGTGCGCCCAGCCGGTGATGCAGTCGAGCACCGCGCCCACGATCGAGGCGGGCACGCCGTCCTCGCCGCTCACCGTGAACGGCACCCGCCAGCCGGCGGCGACCAGGTCGGAGCCCTCCACCGGGCCGGGGAAGATGCGCAGGCCGTCGCCCGGCTCGCGCAGGCCGCAGGCGAAGCACTCGGCGAACGGGTGGGCCTTCAGGCCGACGAACCCTGCCTCGGCGCGGGCGGCGTCGGTGAACGCCACGAACCCGGGCCCGGTCAGGGTCTCGGCGACGGGGATGGCCTCGACCAGGACCTTGTCGCCGTCGGACAGCGAGACGCTGTTGGCGACGTGCTCCAGGCGCAGCTCGGTCTCCAGGGGCGTGGGCGCGTGCAGCGTGACCTCGACCGCTGATCGGCCGCCGTTCAGCGCCTCTGCCATGGTGCCCGCGATCCAGCCGCCGTTGGCGACTCCCACCGGGCCCCGGAAACGCTCGGGAACGGTCAACACGGTCTGCAGGGCAGCCGTCGTCATGCCACACCCTCCAATATCGCCCTAGAAGGCGAGAAGTCCGGAAATATCGTAAAGAGTAGGCCGATTTTACTGGACTCCCGGATTACCACGATGCTGGGGGTCCCTGAGCGGCGGCCGACTCATGCCATAACGCCACAGGCGTGGCCGAAACTTCCCCGGCCGCCCCCGGCCGTCCCCTCCCAGGGTCGGCGCCGTCGATGGCACGGATGTGACTCGGGGGTGAGGAACAACGAAAATCGGCCCCAACCCGGAGCCGCATCTGTATCCGGGGTGAGACCGATCAAGGCGTCGGCAGTACCTTATCCCGTGATTTCCCCGCCCCGGGCCCATTCCCGGTGAATCCCGTCGGACCGTTCCGGCGGCCGGGCCCGCCCGCCACCCGCCCCCGCGCCCTATGCTGGCGCGAACAGGGGTCAAGGCGAATCCGATCGGGCGGGGTGGGTCTGTGCAGCGGGCGACGTTACGCTTTCCGCCCGGGTCGCTGGTCGTGCTGACCGGGCTGCCCGGCGCCGGCAAGACCACGCTGCTGCGCCGCCTCTACGGCCTCCACGGCGCCGAGAGCGCGCCCGTCGCCGCCGACGCGGTCGTGGTGATCGACTCGGGGCAGTCCCGCCTGCGCTGGGACGGCCGGATCCTCTGGGCCCCCCGTCCGGTGCGCCGCGCCGTGGTGTTCGCCACCCACCTGAGCCGCATCAGCCGGGCGCTGGCCGGCGGTCAGGCGGTCCTCGCGCACAACCGGGGCTGCGCCACGTACGTGCTGAAGGGGTTCGCCTGGCTGGCCCGCAGGCAGCGGGCGAGTTTCCATCTGCTGCTGCTCGACGCGCCGCCGGAGGCGGCGGTCGCCGGGCAGCACGCCAGGGGCCGGGTGGTCGCGCCCCGCACGTTCGCCCGCCACCGCCGCCGCTGGGAGAGCCTGCTGGCCCGGGTGACCGGCGGCGACCCGGCCCCGGCCGTCAGCGCGCACGTGCTCACCCGCGCCGAGGCCGACCTGCTGGAGCACATCGTCTTCGACAGCGCCGACCGCGCCCCCGCCGACTGACGGCGTCCGGGGGGATGCGGACGCACGAGGAAGGACCACGACCCATGAAGCAGTACCTGCTCACCCTGTTCGAGCCCGACGGCCCGCCGCCCGAGCCCGCGGTCCTGGAGCCGATCATGCGCGACATCGGCGCGGTCGAGGCGGAGATGCGCGCGGCCGGCGCGTGGGTCTTCTCCGGCGGCCTGGCCCCGGCCGAGCAGGCGTCGGTGATCCGGATGCGCGCGGACGAGACGTTCACCACCGACGGCCCCTACACCGAGGGCAAGGAGCACGTCGGCGGGTTCACCGTCATCCGGGCCCCCGACCTGGACGCCGCGCTGGAGTGGGGACGCCGGCTCGCCCGCGCCGTGGGCGTGCTGCCGGTCGAGGTGCGCGAGTTCAAGGGCTGAACCGGGTGGGTCTCCCCCGCCCGGCCTCACAACACCGGCAGGTAGCGGCCCAGCTCGAACTCGGTGACCGTACGGCGGTACTCGCGCCACTCGGCCCGCTTGTTGCGCAGGAAGAAGTCGAAGACGTGCTCGCCCAGCGTCTCGGCCACCAGCTCGCTGCGCTCCATGACGGCGATGGCCTCGTCGAGCGAGCCGGGCAGCGGCTGGATGCCCAGGGCCCGGCGCTCGGCGCTGGTCAGGGTCCAGACGTTGTCCTCGGCGGCCGGCGGCAGCTCGTAGCCCTCCTCGATGCCCTTGAGCCCGGCGGCCAGCACCAGCGCGAAGGCCAGGTACGGGTTGCACGCCGAGTCGAGGGAGCGGAACTCGATGCGGGTCGAGCCGCCCTTGTGCGGCTTGTACATGGGCACCCGGACCAGCGCCGAGCGGTTGTTGTGCCCCCAGCACACGTAGGAGGGCGCCTCGCCGCCCTGCCCCGCGATGGCCTCGGCGCCGCCCCACAGCCGCTTGTAGGAGTTGACCCACTGGTTGGTGATGGCGGTGATCTCGGCGGCGTGCCGCAGCAGGCCCGCGATGAACGAGCGGCCGATCTTCGATAGCCGGTAGTCGGTGCCCGCCTCGTGGAAGGCGTTGCGGTCGCCCTCGAACAGCGACATGTGCGTGTGCATGCCAGAGCCGGGGTGCTCGGTGAACGGCTTGGGCATGAACGAGGCCCAGATGCCCTGCTCCAGGGCGACCTCCTTCATGATCAGCCGGAACGTCATGATGTTGTCGGCCGTGGTGAGCGCGTCGGCGTAGCGCAGGTCGATCTCCTGCTGGCCGGGGGCGCCCTCGTGGTGGCTGAACTCGACGGAGATGCCCATCGACTCCAGCATCATGATCGCCTGGCGCCGGAAGTCGTGGCCGGAGCTGTGGGGCGTGTGGTCGAAGTAGCCGCCGGAGTCGATCGGCTCGGGGCGCTGCCCGGCCTCGGGACGGTTCTTCAGCAGGAAGAACTCGATCTCGGGGTGGGTGTAGAAGGTGAAGCCCATGTCGGCGCACTTGGCGAGGGTGCGCTTGAGCACCCAGCGCGGGTCGGCGTGCGACGGGGTGCCGTCGGGCATCAGGATGTCGCAGAAGATGCGCGCCGCGCCCGGCGTCTCGCTGCGCCAGGGCAGGATCTGGAACGTCGAGGGGTCGGGCTTGGCCAGCATGTCGGACTCGTAGACGCGGGCGAAGCCCTCGATCGCCGAGCCGTCGAAGCCGATGCCCTCGGCGAAGGCGCCTTCCAGCTCGGCGGGCGCGATCGCGACGGACTTGAGGAAGCCGAGGACGTCGGTGAACCAGAGCCGGATGAACCGGATGTCGCGTTCCTCTAGCGTGCGGAGCACGAACTCCTGCTGGCGGTCCAAGGCGTCCCCTCGTTGAAGACGGTGCGGGTCTTGATATCAGCATGCCGTGCCCGTGTTTCGCACACGTTACGGGGGGTGCCGGTGCGAGCCTCACTGACAAAGGGGCCGCCCAGATCTACTGTGATCACGCAGTTAGTCTCGGGGGAGGCATTGGTGGCTATCGACCTGCTCAATCACAAGCTCGATCGGGCGTTCGACCACATCGACGCGAACGGCAACGGCGTCGTCGAACGGGAGGACCTGCTGGGGCTGGGCGCACGCCTGCTGGTGGGTTTCGGGGAGTCCCCCACCTCGGTCACCGGCAACCGGCTCGTCGGCAGCTTCGACGGCATCTGGTCGACGTTGTCGCGGGCGCTCGACCGCGACGGCGACTCCGGCATCGCGCGCACGGACTTCCGCGGCGGGATGACGGCGGCGTTCGTCACCGGCGACCGGTACGAGCCGGTGTTCCGGCCGGCGACGGTGGCGGTGGCCCAGCTCTGCGACGGCGACGGCGACGGCCTGATCCGGCCGGGCGAGTTCCGGACGATGCTCAGCGCGTTCGGCACCGCCTACGACGACGTGGACGAGGCGTTCGACCGGCTCGACCGGGAGGGCAGAGGCGCGCTCACCGTCGAGGAGCTGATCCGCGCGGCCGAGGACTACTACCGCAGCTCAGACCCGAACGCCGCGGGCAACTGGCTTTACGGTCCGCTGTGAACACGGCCGTGAGCACCACCGTGTTCGCCACGGTGCGCACCGCGCTCCGCTCGGTCCTGCACTGGAAGCCGATGTTGCCGCTGCCGCGCAAGGGCGGCTCGCCCGCGCTGGCGCTGCTGCCGCTCGTCGAGCGGGTGCCGGCGATGGCGGCGCCCTGCCGGATGCACCCGGCCGTGTACGCCATCGAGGCCGCGGTCATCGACTGGGCCAGGCGGACGGGCCTGCGCGCCGACGCCGGGGTGGGCTTCCACCGGATGGCCGGGCGCGCGTTCGCCGAGTTCGACGCGGCCGCGGCGGCGCTGTTCGCCCAGTGGCTGACCTGGCTGTTCCACCTCGACGACGAGCTGGACGAGGGGTCGTGCCCGCTGGACATCTTCGGCGGCATGCTCAAGGGCGCGGCCCGGCACCCGCTGGAGGCCGCCTTCGCCGACCTGTGGCGGGTGACCAGCGCGCGGATGAGCGACCAGTGGCGGGCCCGCTTCGCGGTCAACCTGCGCCGCCAGGCCGACGCCTGCCGCACCGAGGCCGACAACCGGGCGGCCGGGCGCATGCCGACGCTGGAGGAGTACCCGGCCCTGCGCAGGGGCACCGTGGGCCCCTACCTGTACGACCTGGTGGAGCCGTGCCTGCGGGTCGAGGTGCCGGCCTGGGTGGTCCAGTGCGACCCGTGGCGGGAGCTGGTGGAGGCCTGCAGCGACGTCACGGCCTGGTGCAACGACGTGGCCTCGCGGCCCAAGGAGCGCGGCGACGTGCACAACCTGGTCGTGCTGGCGGTGCGGCAGCTCGGGCTGGGCGAGCGCGAGGCCGTGGCGTGGGTGCTCGACCGGATCGCCGGGCGCTGCCAGGACATGAACCGGGCGGCCAGGCGGCTGCCGCTCGACGACCTCCCGCCCAAGGCGGCCAGGGACGTCAGCAAGGTCGCCTGCGCCTACCTGGCCGCGCCGCGCGCCCACCTGGACTGGCTGCTGGAGTCGTCCCGGTACGCCTGAACCCCCGGAGGGGAGCCGGTCAGGGGGCGGCGCCGGCGAGCATGTCGCCGGCCGCCGTCCGGCGGTAGACGACCTGCTTGCCGAGGCGCAGGCCCACCGCCAGCCCGCCGTCGCTGAGCACCCCGAGGTGCTGGCTGACCGCGCCCGGGGTGAGCGACATCCGGGCGGCCAGCGCCGAGGTGGTGCTCGGCTCGGCCAGCGCGAGCAGGATCTGCGCCCGGCTGCGGCCGATGAGCGCGGCCAGCGCGCCGGGGGCGGGCGGCGGCCCCTGCTCCCACAGCGTGCCGACGCCGAGCACCGGATAGACGAGCATCGACTGGTACGGAGCCGACATCACGGCCACCGACGGCCAGTAGAACGCGCTCGGCACCAGCAGCAGCCCGTCGCCGTGCAGGCCGCCCGCGTGGCACCAGGGCCGGTCGATGAGCAGCCGCTCCCCCGTCCACTCCACGGCGGGGCCGAGCCCGGCGAACAGCTCCCTGGCCCCGCCCTGCGCGAGCTGGCGGGAGCGGCGCAGCACGTCGCGTTCGAGCAGCCCGTAGACGCGCGGCCAGAACTCCTCGAAGCAGGCCCGCCAGTACGTCTCCAGCGCCCCCGCCACCCGCGCCACGCCGGCTTCCGGATCCGCCATGAACCGGTCGAGCGGCGCCCGGTCGGTGCCCGCGATGGTCGCGGCCTCCGTGCGGGCGCGTTCCGGCGGCGTGCCGCGGACCTGCTCCAGCTCGGCGGCGAAGTCGGGCAGCGGCGTCTGCGGGGGCGGGGTGATGAAGTCGGCCAGGTAGCCGGTCGGCGGCACCAGCGCGAACAGCTCGTCGAGGTCGAGCCCGGCCAGCCGGGGGCGCACGGCCTTGACCCAGGGCAGGTGGATCGACTGCCTGGAGGGGTCCTGGAGGGTGCGCAGGCTCGCGACCAGCTCCCACATGGGCGAGAACGCGAACCGGATGCGCGCGACGTCCTCCGGCTTGAGGTCCCAGGTGACGGCCATGGTTTTAGTGTGCACTAAATCGATGGCGCCTCGGCCCTCCAGACCTGACCCTTGGTCCGTGTCTAGCACCGCTGTTGAGAAGCCTTCCTTCCTCCGCTCCCAGATCGGCGGACTGCCGCGGCCCTTCTGGGCCCTGTGGAGCGGCACCCTCGTCAACCGCCTGGGCACCCTGGTCATGCCGTTCACCGGCGTGTACCTGACCCACTCCCGCGGCATGTCGGTGACCGCCGTGGGCCTGGTCATGGGCGTCTACGGCGCGGGCTCGCTGCTGTCGCAGATCCTCGCCGGCGTGCTCACCGACCGGATCGGGCGCCGGGTCACGCTGGCGGGCGGCATGCTGGCCACCGCGGCCACCATGCTGGCGCTCGGTTACAGCACCTCGCTGCCGGCGATCGTCGCGTCCATGTTCGTGCTCGGGCTGGTGATCGACATCTACCGGCCGGCGTCCAGCGCCCTGGTGGCCGACCTGGTGTCGCCGTCGGAGCGGGCCCGCGCGTACGGGTTGCTGTTCTGGGCGATCAACCTGGGATACGCGGTCGGCATGACGGCCGGCGGCTGGCTGGCGAGCGTCGGGTTCGCCTGGTTGTTCTGGATCGACGCGGTCTCGTGCCTGGTCTTCGCCGCGCTGGTGTGGCGGGCGGTGCCGGAGACGCGGCCGGCGGCGCGCGAGTCGTCCGGCGGGTTCGGCGTCGTGCTGCGCGACCGGCTGATGGTGGCCTTCACGCTGGTCGTGCTCGGCAACGCGCTGGTCTACCTGCAGACCGTGACCATGCTGCCGGTCGCGATGACGTCGGTGGTGAAGCTGACGCCGGGGCAGTTCGGCCTGGCCATGGCGCTGAACGGGGTGCTGATCGTCGTCGTCCAGCCGCTGGTCTCCGGCTGGCTCGGGCGCAGGGACCCCTCCCGCACGTTCGCGCTCGGGCTGGCGGTCATGGGGGCCGGGTTCGCGCTGACGGCCTTCGTCACCACGACGTTCTGGCTGGCCGTCACGATCGCGGTGTGGACCGTCGGCGAGATCATCACCGCGGGCATCTCCGGGACGATCGTGGCCGCGCTGGCCCCCGAGCACCTGCGGGGGCGGTACTCGGGGCTGTTCGGCTTCGCCTGGTCGCTGGCCTCGGTGCTGGCGCCGCTGATGGGCGGCCCGCTGCTCGCGGCCGGGCCGAAGACGCTGTGGTTCGCCGTGGGCGGCGTCGCGCTGGTCTCGGCGGCCGGCATGCTGGCCCTCGGCCCGGCGATCCGGCGGCGCTGACGCGGCCTGAGGTCCGGGGCGGCGTTCCACGGAATCCGCCGCCGTTGAGAGAATTTTGATCGGATGTTGGCTTCGTCCCGATAATTTCCTGCCGATCACGGAAGGAAATGGTGGGATGCGCCACGCAGTCTGGGCGCGCCGGGCGGTGACGAGGCTGGCCACTCCCCGCGTCGCGATCGGGATCGCCACGTTCGCCGTCGTGCTGGAGCTGGCCGACATCTGGGTGACCGCCCAGTTGCCGCCGTCGCCGTACACGCCGCTGCCGTTCGCGCCGGAGGACATGGCGGGCACGGCCTTCCCGGTCTTCGGCGCGATCCTCGTGCACAGCAGGCCGCGGCTGATCATCGGCTGGCTGCTGTGCCTGGGCGGGGCGAGCGCCGCGGCCAACATCCTGTCGGCCAACCTCTACCAGCTGCTCGACGCACGGCCGGGGCCGCGCTGGCCGGTCGTCAACCTGACCTGGAACGTCTGCGAGCTGACCCTCGGCGTCCTGCTGCCGCTGCTGTACCCGGTGGGCAGGCTGCTGTCGCGGCGCTGGCGGGCGGTGATCGCGCCGGCCGTGGCCGGGCAGGCGCTGGACTGGGCCGGGCTGCTGACCGACCGGCCGGAGCTGCGCGAGGCCGGGCACGGCACGCTCTCGGCGAGCATGGTGCTGGCCTTCGCCTCGCTGGTCGTGCGCTTCCGGCGCGGCGACGCGGTCGAGCGGCGGCAGCTGCTGTGGCTGCTGGTGGCCCTGCCGGGCCTGCTGGTGCCCTGGATGCTCGGCGCGGACGTCTGGTGGGTGGCCTCGCTGGCCATTCCGCTGATCCCGGCGGCCATCGCCGTGGCGGTGCTGCGCTACCGGTTGTTCGGCATCGACACGCTGATCAGCAGGGCGCTGGTGGGCACCGGCCTGGCCATCGTGATCACCCTCG
>NZ_JBSFGJ010000286.1:0-12252 GCF_053596515.1 Nonomuraea sp. NPDC001684 | reverse complement strand
CGATCTGCAGCACCCGCTCGCGGTTGCGGCGGGCGTCGGCGCGTAACGGCCGGGCGGAGCTGTGGTCGCCCATGGGGAACCTGCCTTCGGCAAGCGGAGGGAGGGCTCCGATTCTACCGGGCGGTAGCCCGGCGTGGCGCGGCCGCCCGCCCTGGCCGGAGCCAGGAGGGGCGGCCGCGTGGGACCTGTCGCACCCGCCGCTCAGGGCGGCGTCGTCAGCCGCGGCCTGAGGCCGAACGAGCCGACGCGCTTGAGCCGGATGCGCTCCTCGCGGGGCACCGGCTCCAGCTCCACGGCTCGCGCGCCCTCGGGCACGTGACGCAGGTCGTGGGTGATGAGGATGGTCGTGCGCCCGGCCATCAGCCGCCGCAGCGGCTTCATGACCTGGGCGACGGTGGCGTCGTCCAGCCCGGTCATCGGCTCGTCGAGCACCAGGACGGGCGCGTCGCGCAGGATGGCCCTGGCGATCCCGATCCGCTGCCGCTGGCCGCCGGACAGCAGCCGGCCCCGCTGCCCGACCGGGGTGTCGTACCCCTGGGGCAGCAGCTTGACGAAGTCGTGCACGCCCGCCGCCTCGGCCGCCCTGATCACCTCGTCGAGCGAGGCGCCCGGCCGGCCGTAGGCGATGTTGTCGCGTACGGACCCCGAGAACAGCAGCGTCTCCTGGTGCAGGATCGCCACGTTGGCACGCAGCGACTCCCGCGTCAGGCCCCTGATGTCGCGGCCGTCGAGCAGGATGCGCCCGCGTTCCGGGTCGTAGAACCGCAGCAGCAGCTTGGCCAGCGTCGACTTGCCGCTCCCGCTGGGCCCGGTGCAGACGATGAGCTCGCCGGGCCCGGCGGTGAACGACACATCGCGCACGGCGGGACGGGTGCGTCCCGGATAGGTGAAGCCGACGCCGTCGAACTCCACCCGTCCCTCGGCCCGGCCGGGCAGCGCCACCGCCCCCTCGGGGTCGGTGACGAGGGGCCGGACGTGCAGGACCTCGATCACCCGGTCGGATCCCGCCGCCGCCTCCGACACCGTCAGCGCGAGCTCCCCCAGGCTCTGCACGGCCGGGTAGAGCATCGCCAGGTAGGCGGCGAAGGCGAGCAGGCCGCCCAGGGTGAGCCGTCCGGAGACGATCTCCCAGGCGCCGAACCCGATGATGACGATCAGGCAGACCGTCTCGATGACCTGGACGACGGGCTGGTAGAGCCCCGACAGCCAGGCCTGGGACAGGTTGGCGCGCAGCCAGCGGCGGCCCTCGCCGTGCAGGCGCCCGGACTCGGCCCCCTGCCGGTTGTAGGCCTGGACGAGCGCCTGGTTGGCCAGGCCCTCCTCCAGCACGCTGTTCATGGCGCCGTTGCTGAGCCGCTCGCGCGCCGCCGCCGTCCTGAACCTGGCCGCGAACAGCTTCGAGACGACCAGGAACGCCGGGATCAGCGCCATCGTGACGAGGGCGAGGTCCCAGCGGATGAGGAAGGCGGCGCCGGCGAAGAACACCACGCTGGCCGCGGTGGTGAACAGTTTGACCAGGCCGGAGCCGACCAGTTCCTCGATGGCCTGGATGTCGTCGGTCAGCCGGGCCATGAGGTCACCGAGCCGCCGGTTCTCCGAGAAGTCCGGCGACAGGGTCTGGATGTGCGCGAACACGCGGTCGCGCAGGGCGAGCAGGAAACGTTCCGCGCCGTAGGCCGTGGCGTACGTCCCGACGAAGGACGTCAGCCCGGCGAAGGCGGCGAGCCCGAGCCAGGTGAAGGCGGGCGCCCAGAAGGCGTCCAGATCGCGGGTGGCGAGCACGTCGTCCGTGATGTGCCCGAACAGACGGATCGCGGCGACCTCGCAAAGTGCTGCAAGGACGGCGAACACCACGCCACACGCGAAGAACCGGCGCAGACCTTTGGTGTCCGGCCAGAACTCCCGAAAGGTTCGACGGATGGAAACTGCAGGAGCGAGTTCACGGCCGGAGAGCGTAAGGGAGAGCCGGCGGCTGGGCCGCCGGCTCTCACGGGGTTGCTCTACCACCCCCAGCCCCACCACCTGCGGTAGCAGCAGCGACGGCGGTACCACCGACGACGGCGGCAGCGCCAGGACTCCTGGAAGCCGGGCTGGGTCAGCTGGTTGTTAGCCATGTTTTCCTCCCCCGTATGGCTGTTCCATTCGACAAATGGGACGATACCCACGAATTCGCCGCAAATCACCAGAAGTTCGGACTTAAAGGGAGAATTGACCGGTGAATCCCGGCCACAAAGGCACTGCTGCCGGCCACTTAAATGAGCCGTAAATCGCGAAATCCGCTGATAGCGGTCACGGAACGCCCAAAGATGCTACTCAGAACTGGTTCTCACCTAATCGGAAAACCCGAAGGGCGGGCGGATCCGGCCGGATCCGCCCGCCCTTCGCGGACATTCCCGCGGCTCAGATGAGCCCTCAAGGTGAGTCCTCAGGTGAGCGACGAGTACGCAACGACGCCGCGCCGCATGGCGTCCATCGCCTTGCCCGCGGTCTGCTTGATCTTGCTGCCCTCGGGGGCCGCGTTGCCGAGCTGGCCGAGCAGGTCCATCAGCTGCTTGATCCATCGCACGAAGTCGCCGGCCGCCAGCTCGTTGCCGGCCACGCCCTCCAGCAGCACCGCGTCGAGGCTGTGGCCCTTGGCCCACCGGAACGCCGCCCACGCGAACCCCAGATCGGGCTCACGGATGGTGGAAAGCCCGTGGTCGGACTCGATGCCCTCCAGCTCGCCCCACAGCCGGATCATCGACGACAGCGCGTCCTCGGCCCGCCCGGCCGGGATCTTGGGACGGCGCGCGTCGTCGGACTGCCGCGACTCGAACACCAGCGCCGACACGCACGCCGCCAGCTCGGCCGGTTCGAGCTCCTCCCACAGGCCGCCGCGCAGGCACTCGGCGGTCAGCAGGTCGAGCTCGGTGTAGAGGCGGCCCAGGCGGCGGCCCTCGTCGGTGACGGCCTCGCCGTCGAGATAGCCCAGCTGCTCCAGCACCGAGCAGATGCGGTCGAAGGTGCGGGAGATGACGTGGGAGCGGCCCTCCACGCGGCGGCGCAGCCCCTCGGTCTCGCGCTGCAGCTTGTAGTAGCGCTCGGCCCAGCGGGCGTGGTCCTCCCGCTCGTCGCAGCCGTGGCAGGGGTGCTGGCGGATGCTCCGGCGCAGCTCGTTGACCTCGTCGTCGTCGACCGAGTGGTCGCGCGCCCTGGCCGGCTTGCCGAGGTCGCGGTCGCCGATCTTGGCCAGCAGGGTGGAGACGAGGTTGGCGCGCTCCTTCGGCGAGCGGCCGTTGAAGTTCTTCGGGATGCGCAGCTTCTCCAGCGGCTCGACCGGCACCGGGAAGTCGGCCGGGTCGAGCTTCTTGACCTGCTTGCCGATGGTCAGCACCAGCGGGCTCGGGCCGTGGCCGCGCGGGTTGCGCCCGGGGTCGAGCACGATGGCCAGGCCCGCCCGGCGCCCGCCCGGCACCCGGATCACGTCGCCCGGCTGCAGCGCCTCCAGCGAGCGCACGGCGGCCGCGCGCCGGGCCGCGCCGCGCTGCTTGGACAGCTCGGCCTCACGGTCCGACAGACGCCGGCGCAGCGCGGCGTACTCGGGGAAGTCGCCCAGGTGGCACGTCATGGCCTCCTGGTAGCCCTCCAGGGCCTCCTCGTGCTTGCGCAGCTGCTTGGCCAGGCCCACGACCGCCCGGTCGGCCTGGAACTGCGCGAAGGACTCCTCCAGCAGCGTGCGGGCGCGCTCGCGGCCGAACTGGCCCACCAGGTTGACGGCCATGTTGTAGGACGGCTGGAAGCTGGAGCGCAGCGGGTAGGTGCGGGTGCCGGCCAGCCCGGCCACCGACAGCGGGTCCATGCCCGGCTGCCACAGCACCACCGCGTGCCCCTCGACGTCGATGCCGCGCCGCCCGGCCCGCCCGGTGAGCTGGGTGTACTCGCCCGGGGTGAGGTCGGCGTGGGTCTCGCCGTTCCACTTGTCGAGCTTCTCGATCACCACGCTGCGCGCGGGCATGTTGATGCCGAGCGCCAGCGTCTCGGTGGCGAAGACGGCCTTGACCAGCCCCCGGGTGAACAGCTCCTCGACGACCTCCTTGAAGGCCGGCAGCATGCCCGCGTGGTGGGCGGCCAGGCCGCGCTCCAGGCAGTCGCGCCACTCCAGGTAGCCCAGCACGGCCAGGTCTTCGTCGGGCAGGTGGGCGGTGCGCTCGTCGACGAGCTGCCTGATCTCGTGGCGCTCGCGGTCGGTGGTCAGCCGGATGCCGGCGTAGAGGCACTGCTGCACGGCCGCCTGGCAGCCGGCCCGCGAGAAGATGAACGTGATCGCCGGGAGCAGCCCCTCGGAGTCGAGCTTCTCGATCACCTGGACGCGGTCGGGTGGGCGCGAGCGGTGGACCTTGCCGTAGCCGCCGCGCCCGCGCCGCCCGGCCATCAGCCGCTCGGCGTCGCGCGTCACCCGCATCAGCGCGGGGTTGATGCGCGGCGTCAGGTCGTCGGTCATGAACATGTCGTAGACGCGGTTGCCGACCATCATGTGCTGCCACAGCGGCACCGGCCGGTGCTCGTCGACGATGACCGTGGTGTCGCCGCGCACCTCGCCCAGCCACTCGCCGAACTCCTCGGCGTTGCTGACCGTGGCCGACAGCGCCACCAGGCGCACCGACTCCGGCAGGTGGATGATGACCTCTTCCCACACCGCGCCGCGGAAGCGGTCGGCGAGGTAGTGGACCTCGTCCATGACGGCGAAGCCCAGCCCGGCCAGGGTGGCCGAGCCGGCGTAGAGCATGTTGCGCAGCACCTCGGTGGTCATGACCACGATGGGGGCCTCGCCGTTGACGCTGTTGTCGCCCGTCAGCAGGCCGACCTTGGCCGTGCCGTAGCGCTTGACCAGGTCGTTGTACTTCTGGTTGGACAGCGCCTTGATGGGGGTGGTGTAGAAGCACTTGCGGCCCTGCTCCAAGGCCAGGTGGACGGCGAACTCGCCGACGACCGTCTTGCCCGACCCGGTGGGCGCGGCCACCAGGACGCCGTCGCCCGCCTCCAGGGCCCGGCAGGCGTCGAGCTGGAAGTCGTCGAGCTCGAAGTCGTAGAGACCGCGGAACGATCTCAGCGCCCCTCCGTCGTCTCCGTGCTTCTGACGGAAGGCCGCGTAGCGTTCCGCTGGCGTTGTCATACCCGTCAGCCTACCGAAATCGCCATTCCGGTCCGTCCCGGCGGACTCGGCCCGCGGCGAACAGCCTTCACGTCGTGGATCAGGTGATCACGCGGAGCGCGCCGGGCTGGATCTCGCAGCTGACCGGCACCGGCCCCACGCGCTCGCCGTCGGCGTAGGCCACCACGTCGGCCGCCTCCAGCGTGACCCGGCGGGCCCGCCGCACCGACACCGCCGGGTGCCCCACGTGGGTGCCCCGGTAGACGCCGGGGAAGACGCGCAGGAACTCGCCCTTGGACACCGCGCCGACCATCATCACGTCGAGCAGGCCGTCGTCGGGCGAGGCGTCGGGGCACACGCGCATGCCGGCCCCGTAGGAGCGGGTGTTGGCCACGGCGACCATCATGGCCTCCTGCTCGACCACCTCCCCGTCGTCGAGGGTGACCCGGAACGGGATGGGCCGGAAGGCGCGCAGCTCCTCGGCCACCGCCACCAGGTAGCGGCCCTTGCCGGGCGGCCAGGTGCGGCGGTTGGCGCGTTCGTTGACGCGTGAGTCGAAGCCGCAGCAGAGCACCCCGGCGAACAGCTCCTCCGACTCCCCGGCCCGTACGCGGGCCGCGTCGACCGGCCGGGCCCGCATCCGCAGCACGGTCCTGGCCGCGGCCAGCGGGTCGCGCGCCAGCCCCAGGGCGGCGGCGAAGTCGTTGCCGGTGCCGGCCGGGATGATGCCGAGCGGCACGTCGGTGCCCGCCACCGCCTGGACGGCGAGGTGGACCAGCCCGTCGCCGCCGAAGGCGACCAGCGCGTCGGGGCGCTCGGCGACAGCGGTGCAGGCACGTTCGAGGGCGTCGGCGGCGTCGGCGCCGACGATCACCGACAGCTCGGCGCCGCCGGCCCGCAACCGGCGGGCGACGGGTTCGAGCAGTCGCAGGGTGCGCCCGCCGCGTGCGGCGGGGTTGACGAGCAGGGCGATTTGGGGGGCCACGCCCGGAACCTATCGCCTATCGGGCGCCGTCGGAATCCTCAGCGTCGGACGCGGCGTCGGACGGGGCGTCCGCCAGCGGCGAGGCCTCGTCGTCGGACAGGTGCGAGAAGTCCTCGCCCGCGGGCCTGCGGCGTTCCCGCACGTACATGAAGAGCTCGGCGAGGAAGTACAGGATGATCATCGGCGCGGCCAGCGCCATCATGGTGAGCGGGTCGCCACCGGGGGTGATGACCGCCCCGAACACGAACATCGCGAAGATCACCGTACGCCGGTGCTTCTTCACGGTCGCGTGGGACAGGACGCCGATGACGTTGAGGAAGACCAGCAGCAGCGGCAGCTCGAACGACACGCCGAAGATCATCAACATGATCAGGACGTAGTCGAGGTACTCGTCGATCGAGATCGTCGCGACGGTGTCCTCGAGCGAGAAGCTCAGCAGGATGCCGAGGCTGGTGTCCATGATGACGTAGGCCAGGCCCGCGCCGAACACGAACAGCGGGACGGCCAGGCCGAGGAACGCGATCGAGTAGCGCTTCTCGTTGCGGTAGAGGGCCGGGGTGACGAAGGCCCAGATCTGGTAGAGCCAGACCGGCGAGGCCACCACGACGCCCACCATCGCCGAGACCTTCAGGGTGATGAAGAAGGACTGGAAGATGCCGTTGTAGACCAGGCTGCAGTGACCGTTGAGCTGGCGCGACTGCACCGTCTCGCAGTAGGGCGCGCGCAACGCCTCCCACACCGGGTCGAACAGCATCCAGCCGACGACGATGCCCACGACCACCGCGAGAACCGAGATGAGCAGCCTGTTGCGCAGTTCGCGCAGGTGCTCCATGAGCGGCATCCGGCCCTCGGGGTCGGGGGCCGATCCGGAATCTCTCGACCGTTTGAGCAGCGCCATTCGCACGTCCAGGGGTGAAGGAGGAGGAAGGGGGGTCAGCCTTGCTTGTCGGCCTGGGCGGCGCTGGCGCGCAGGCGGGCGGCCTGCTCCTCGAGCTGGCGGGCCTGCTCCTCGGCCGAGAGCGCCGGGGCGGCGGCGGGGGCCGGGGCGGGAGCGGGGGTGATCGGCTGCGGTGCGGCCTGCTGGGCCGGAGCCGGGGCCGGCTGCGCCTGGACCGTGGTGTGGGGCGTGTCGTCGTCGTCATCGCGGAGCTTGGCGGTCTCCGACTTGAAGATGCGCAGCGACCTGCCGACGCCCCTGGCCACGTCGGGCAGCTTCTTGGCACCGAACAGCAGGACGAGCACGCCTGCGATGATCAGGAGCTCGGGAACTCCAAGGTTCGACATGAAACGTCCTTTATCAGCGAGTGCCGGTCTTCAGCCCCGATGGTACGCCCCCAGGGGCCGTGGTCTCATCCTTCCGGGGCGTCAATCTGACCTGCCCCCGGTCCAGACGCGCCCTCGCCGCGGCGACCTCCCTCTTCAGGGAACGTGCCGCGGCGGCGGCCCTGGCGCCCGCGACGCCGAGCACGGCCAGCCCGGCCAGGACCAGCCCGGCGGCCAAGAAGATCCACGTCATGGGTGCTGAGCGTACAGGGCCAGGGCCCGCTCGGCCTCCCCGCGCACGGTCTCGGCCATCGCCGGCGGGAAGACGACCCGGCCGGTGTCGCCGAGCCGCAGCGCCAGCTTGACGATCCAGTCCTCGTCACGCGCCCGCAACGAGATCTTCAGCCGTCCTTCACCAAGCTCGGTGACCTCCTCGCACGGGTAGTACTCGGCCACCCACCGCCCGGCGGCGCTGACCTCCAGCTCGACCAGCTCGTCGGTCGGCGAGGGACGGAAGACGCCGCGGGTGACGTCGATGGGCTCGGCCTCGGCCGGCGGGTCGGCCGGCACGTCGAGCACGTCGACGCCGAGCACCCGGTCGAGCCGGAACAGCCGCATCGCCTCGGCCCGGTAGCACCAGCCCTCCAGGTAGGTGCGGCCGTCGGCGACCACGACCCGGGTCGGGTCGACCTCGCGCGGGGTGACCTCGTCGCGCCCGGGCACGTAGTAGCGCAGCGACAGCCGGCGCCGGGCGGTGAGCCCCTCGCGCACCCGGCCGAGCGCGTCGGGTGCGGCCTCGACGTCGAAGGCGACCTGGCTGCTGACGGTGGCCGCGCCCTCGCCTGCGGCGCGCTCCAGCTTGGCCACCACGCGCGGCAGCGCGTCGCCGGCGGCCACGTCGGCCAGCTCGGGCGTGGCGGCCAGCATGCGCAGCGCGACCAGCAGCGCGCTGGCCTCGTCGATGCCGAGCCGCAGCGGCCGGGCGATGGTGTCGGCGTTGTCGATGATGATCTCGCCGCCGTCCCAGGAGACGTCGATGAGGTCGCCGGGGGTGTGGCCGGGCAGGCCGCACATCCACACCAGTTGCAGGTCGTCGATGAGCTGCTTCTCGCTCAGCCCGAACACCTCGGCGACCTCGCCGACCTGGGCCCCCGGATGGGACATCAGGTACGGCACCAGCGCCAGCAGCCTGGGCAGCCGGTCAGCCGAACCGCTCATGCCAGGGCTCCCTTCAGTCGGCGGATGACGGCCTCGCGGGCGTCGGGCGGCCCGACCACCTCGACGTCGGCGCCGAGGCTGGCCATCCAGCCCGCGAGGCGTTCGGGGTCGGCGAAGGCCAGCTCGGCCTCGTCCCAGCCGTCCTCGCGCGGGTGCACGGCCCTGGCGAGCTGGCGCAGGCCCTCGCAGGTTCCCCGGCGCACCCGGATGACGGCGACGCGCTCGTCCACGGGCTCCTCGGGGAAGCCGACCATGGCCCGCAGGTCGACCCCGTGGGGCACCTCGACCACGCCGGGGCGGCCGAGGGCGGTGACCGGCCCGGCGATGCGGCTGAGCCGGAAGGCGCGCGGCGCGGCGCGGTCGCGGTCGAAACCGGCCAGGTACCAGCGCCCGCGCCGGCTGACCACGCCCCACGGCTCGACGGTGCGGGCGCGCACGGTCTCGCTGCCGGAGGCGCGGTAGTCGAAGCGCACCACGCGGCGGTCGCGCACGGCGTCCCACAGGGCGGGGAAGGCCGGGTCGCGGGTGTCGACGCGCAGTTCCAGGGCGCCGCCGCCGATCGGGCCGCCGACCGGCTCGTCGGTGGCCACGCCGGCGGCGCGCAGCTTCAGCAGCGCCCCCGAGGCGGCCTCGGCCAGGCTGGCCCGCTGCCACACCTGCGCCGCCAGGCCCAGCACGGCGGCCTCGTCGGCCTCCAGGGTGATCTCCGGCAGCTCGTAGGACTGCGGGTCGATGCGGTAGCCCGGCTCGTCCTCCCACGGGTCGCGCACGACGTCGATGGGGATGCCGATCTCGCGCAGCTCGTTCTTGTCGCGTTCGAACATGCGCTGGAACGCCTCGTCGCCGTCGCGGTCGTAGCCGGGAACCGCCTGGCGGATCTGCTCGGCCGACAGCGGGCGACGGGTGGCGAGCAGGCAGATCACCAGATTCAGCAACCGCTCGGTCTTACGGCGCGACATCTGCCTCACTCCTCCTTCATCGACGCTACCCTGCCCCCGTGATCAGATGGCGCAAGGGCGAGGTTGTCCGGATCCGACGCGAGTGGCCGGGAGCGGTGGAGCTGGACGTCGCCGTTCCCGAAGGTGAGTGCCGGGCACTGGCCTACCCCCCGTTGGTGGGCCGCCCGGAACCCGGTGACGAGGTGCTGCTCAACACGACCGCACTCGCGATGGGTCTCGGTACGGGAGGTTACGCCATGGTGGTGGCCGTCCCGAACCGTTTGCCGCAAGATCCGGTGGGTCCGGGGCACCTGGTGAAGGCCCGCTACACGCCGCTGCAGGCCACGGTGCTGGGCGCCGACGAGCAGGACTCGCCGTTCCACGACGTCCTGAGCGAGGCCGACGACCTGGCCGGGATGCCGGTGATCGTGGCCGATCTGCACTCCGCGCTGGCCCCGATCCTGTCCGGTCTGTACGACGGCGCCCCCGGCCCGCGGGTGGCGTACGTGATGCAGGACGGCGGCGCGCTGCCCGCCTGGTTCTCGATGTCGGCGGCCCGGCTGCGGGAGACCGGCTGGCTGGCCGGGGTGGTGACGACGGGCCAGGCGTTCGGCGGCGACGTCGAGACGGTCACCGTCCACACCGGGCTGCTGGCGGCCAGGCACGTGCTGCGGGCCGACGTGGCGATCGTCACGCAGGGCCCGGGCAACCTGGGGACGGGCACCCGCTGGGGCTTCTCGGGCGTGGCGGCGGGCGAGGCGGTCAACGCCGCCGGGGTGCTGGGCGGCCGGCCGGTGGCGGCGCTGCGGGTCAGCGAGGGCGACGCGCGCGAGCGGCACGTCGGCGTCTCCCACCACTCGCTGACCGCCTACGGCCGGGTCGCGCTCTCGCCGGCCGACGTGGCGGTGCCGCAGCTGCCCGGCGCGTTCGGCGAGCGGGTGCGCGAGCAGGCCGGGCCGCTGGCGGCCCGGCACCGGCTGGTGCCGGTGCCGGTGGACGGCCTGCACGAGGCGCTGCGCGCCGCGCCCGTGAAGCTGTCCACCATGGGCAGGGGCCTGGAGGAGGACCTGCCCTACTTCCTGACCTCGGCGGCGGCGGGCAGGCTGGCGGCCTCGCTGCTGTCGTAGGAGTCCTTGTACGTGAACGCCTCGGGGCTCGGCCCCTCGGTCCTGAGGCGTTCCAGCCGCCGCATGCCCTCGGCCAGCGACGGGATGTGCCCCTCGGGCACCCACCACATCACCATGTACGGCTCGGCCACGCGCAGGAACCACTCCCTGCGCCGGCGCAGCACGCCCAGATGGACGCTGCGGTAGGTGAAGTCCCACAGGGTCTCCAGCGACTCCCACACCGAGAAGTTGATCAGCAGGTGGTCGCCGAAGTCGTGCACGACGGTGGCGGTGGGGTCGCTCTCGCTCTCCTTCATCCGCCACACGAAGCCGGGGGCCTCGTCGGCGACGGCGTTGACGGGTTCGAGCAGGGCGACGAACTCGGCGAGTTCGGGGGCGTCGATGGGCGCGCGCAGGTGCGCGACGTTGAGCTGGGCCAGATGCATGGGGCTCAGCACATCACTCTCGCGGCTTCTATGTCAATCTTCATTTGTTTTAGAAAGCGAGACGCAGCACTCCCCCGGCCGCGGATCCAGCCGCGCCCTGCCCGGGTCCTCGCCCATGCCCTCCAGCAGCCCCTGGCACAGCGCCAGGTTCATCGAGCACACCAGCAGCGGCTGCTCCTGCGACAGCAGGTGGAAGGGGCAGTTGCGCAGCCGCAGCGCGCCGCCCTCGTCGTAGGGCTCGTAGCCGCGCTCGCGCAGCACCCGGCCGACGGGCTCGCCGCCGCGCCCCCTGCCGATGCGCGCGCCCGCCCGGCGGGCCGCCTGCTCGGCCTGCTCCTCGGCGCCGAGCAGCTCCACCACGTCGGCCAGCACCGCGGCGGGCGTCGCGTAGTCGCGCGGGGGCAGGCTGACCGTGCGCTCGCCCTTGGCCCTGCGGTAGATCTTGGCCGGGCGGCCGCTGCCGGGGCCCTTCCTGTCCTGGGGGCGAAAGCCGCTCTCCAGCAGCCCTGCCTCGACGAGCTTGTCGAGGTGGTGGCCGGCCAGCGTCCTGGACACGCCGGCCGCCTCGGCGGCCTCGCCCCTGCCGACGTCGCCGCCGCCGGCCGTCACGGCCTCGTACAGGCTGCGGCGCACGGGGTCGTGCAGCAGGCCGAGCGCCTGCAGGTCGTCGTCAGTGCTCACAGCCGGAGTCTACGGAGCCTCAGTAGGCGGCCAGGACGTCCACGACGAACACGAGGGTGTCGGAGCCCTTGATCCCGTACGCGGGATGGCCCGGCGCGCCGTAGCCGTAGGCGGGCGGGACGACCATCAGCACCCGGCTGCCGACCGGCACGCCGACCAGCGCCTTGTCCCACGCCTTGATCACGGTGCCGTCGCCGATCCGGAACGCCTTCGGCAGGCCGGTCGACCAGGTGGCGTCGAAGACCTCGCGCCGGGCCCAGATCGCGCCCTCGTACTGGGTGACCAGGAGCTGCCCGGCCCGCGCCGGGCCGCCGCTCCCCCGCCGCAGCACCTTGGCGGCGAAGGCGCGCGGCGGCGCGGCGGCCGGGATCGACACCTTCGGCCGCTCACCGCCGGTCACCCGGACGCCGGCCAGCGACCCGCCGGCCGCCTCGACCGAGGCGCCCTTGCGGTGGGCGCCCAGGATGTCCACGACGTAGACCAG
>NZ_JBSFGJ010000285.1:0-12258 GCF_053596515.1 Nonomuraea sp. NPDC001684 | reverse complement strand
TGCAGCACGCCTTCCCCGGCCGGCAGGTCATCGCCTACGTCGGCGACGGCGGCTTCGCGATGCTGATGGCCGAGTTCCTGACCGCCGCCCAGCACCGGCTGCCGGTCAAGGTCGTCATCAACAACAACAACTCGCTCGGCCAGATCCTGTGGGAGCAGATGGTCCTCGGCTACCCCGAGCACGGCGTGCGCTTCGCCCAGCCGGAGGCCGACTACTCGGTCTGGGCCAGGGCATGCGGCGGGTTCGGCGCCAAGGTCACCAAGTCCGGGGACGTGGCCGCGGCGATCAGGCAGGCGCTCGCCCACGACGGCCCCGCCCTGGTGGACGTGGACGTCAACCCGAACGAGCCGCCCATGCCCGGCAAGGTCTCCTACGACCAGGCCAAGAGCTTCGCCCAGGCGTTCCTGAAGGGGCAGCCGCACAAGGCGGCCATCGCGACCACCCTGTTCAAGGACCGCATCCAGAAGTTCACCGACTGACCGCCGTCCGGCGGCCGGTCAGGGGGCCCGGCAGGCGGCGGCGATCCGGGCGGCGGTCTCCAGCAGCGGGTCCACCAGCCGGGGCAGCTCGCGGGCGCGCCGCGAGGCCAGCACGATCCCCACGGCGGCCACCGCCCGCCCGTCCACGACGACCGGCGCGGCCGCCGAGCACGAGCCGAGCGTCATCTCCTCGTGCGTCAGCGCGTAGCCCTGCGCCCGCACCGCCGCCAGCTCCCTGGCCAACCGGCCCGGCTCGGTGACGGTGTGCGGCGTGGGCCGTTCGAGCGCCCGGGCCAGGTACGCCTGCACGAACCACTCCGGCTCGAAGGCCAGCAGCGCCTTGCCCACCCCGGTCGGGTGCATCGGCAACCGCCCGCCCGTGCGCGAGACGATGGGCACGGCCCGCCTGCCGTACACCTTGTCCACGTACAGGACCTCCAGGCCGTCGCGGACGGCGAGGTGCACGTTCTCGCCGGTGGTGGCGAACAGCTCCTGGAGCCAGGGGTGCGCGCGGCCCTGGAGGCTGCCGGGCGCGAGCTGGCCGAGCTCCCACAGCCGCAGCCCCACCCGTAGCCGCCCGTCGGGGGAGCGGCTGAGCGCCTGCCACTCCTCCAGCTCGGCCACCAGCCGGTGGGCCGTGCTCAGCGGCACCCCGCTCCGCCTGGCCAGGTCGGTCAGCGTGAGCTGCGGATGGGCCGCGTCGAACGCCCCCAGGATGGCCAGCACCTTGGACGTCACCGTCTGCCCGGGACGCCGGGCTCCTCCGGACATGACCACACTCCTGCGCACATCTTCCACTCAGTGGAAGAGGCTACTCGGCTCCGAGGGCCGGCAGGCAGCAGACTTCCCTCATGCGAACTCAGGTCGGGATCATCGGCGCGGGCCCCGCGGGCCTGCTGCTGTCTCATCTGCTCCACCTGCGCGGCATCTCCTCGGTGGTGCTGGAGAAGCGCAGTCGCGCCTACGTCGAGCGGCGGGTCCGCGCGGGCGTCCTGGAGCAGGGCACGGTGGACACGCTCGTCGAGGCGGGCGTCGGCGCGCGCCTGCTGCGCGAGGGCCTGCCGCACCACGGCATCGAGCTGCGGTACGGCGGCGCGGGCCACCGCATCGCCTTCGACAAGCTCGTCCCCGGCCGGGCCATCACCGTCTACGGGCAGCAGGAGGTCGTCAAGGACCTGATCGCGGCCCGGCTGGCGGCGGGCGGCGACCTGCGGTTCGAGGTCGAGGACGTCGAGGTGCACTCGCCGGAGTCCGAGCCGTACCTCACCTTCGGCGGCGAGCGGCTCGACTGCGACGTGATCGCCGGGTGCGACGGCTTCCACGGCGTCTCGCGGCCGAGCGTCCCGGACGGGGTCCTGGAGGTGTTCGAGCGGGAGTACCCCTTCGCCTGGCTCGGCGTCCTGGCCGAGGTGGCGCCGTCGTCGGAGGAGCTGATCTACGCCAGGACCGAGCGCGGCTTCGCGCTGCACAGCATGCGCTCGCCCACGGTCAGCCGCTTCTACCTGCAGGTCCCGGCCGACGCCGACGTGGCGCAGTGGCCCGACGAGCGAGTCTGGGCCGAGCTGAAGGCCCGCCTGGAGACCGTCCCGGGCTTCGAGCTGACCACGGGCGAGATCATCGAGAAGGGCGTCACGCCGATGCGCTCCTTCGTCGCCGAGCCCATGCAGTACGGGCGGCTCTACCTGGCCGGGGACGCCGCGCACATCGTGCCGCCGACCGGCGCCAAGGGGCTGAACCTGGCCGTGGCCGACGTCCGGGTGCTGACCGAGGCGCTGGCGGCGTTCTTCGAGCACGGCTCGCCGGAGCTGCTCGACGGCTACTCGGCGGCGTGCCTGAAGCGGGTGTGGCGGGCGCAGCACTTCTCGTGGTGGATGACGACGCTGCTGCACACCTTCGACGAGGACGACCCGTACGGGCGGCGGCTCCAGACGTCCTACCTGGACTACGTCACCTCCTCGGAGGCGGCGGCGACCACGCTGGCGGAGAACTACGTCGGACTGCCCTTCGACCGACCGCACGACTGACCACGGCACCCGCCCCCCAGGCGGGCTGACCTCGGGCGATGCCTTAAAGTTGGCGCGTGGTTTTCGAGGAGGGCTGGGCGCATGCGCCCCTGCGGTGGTTGATGGACACGCTGGGCCATGCCCAGCTCGCCAGGATGGAACGCGAGCCGGCGCTGGTCGCGGCCGTGGATCAGCACGCGGCGCTGCTGCGTGACGCGATCCCGCTCGACCGCGAGACCCTCGGCGACTATCTGCTGGGCTTCCTCGACGAGCTGCGCCACCTCGGCTGGATCTTCAGCGGCGACCACGACGCGCCCGCGCTGCGGCTGACGGCGGTCTGCTGGCTCGCCCGCGAACAGGGCTTCCTCGCCGAACCCGCCTGAGCCTGCGCCGGACGTATCGCGCCGGCCGGCCTGCCGTCCGTGAGGGGTCCGCGTGGCCGGGCGCTTGTCCCGGCCACACGGAGCTCAGCTCTCCGGCGGGAGGTCCGCGCGGGTCGCCCCGCCGGTCGTCCCGCCGCTCGGGCCCATGGTCGGGCCGGTCGGGCCGGTGCTGCCGGTCGTGCCGGGCGCGCCGGGTGTGGTGCGGGCCGGTTCGGCGGGCCGGGCCATCGAGCGGGCGTCCTCACGCCCTCGCTGGTACGCCTCGGCGTGCGCCCTGGCCTGCGGCGCCTCCGCCTCGATCCGGCCGATCCAGCGCTCCCAGCGCTGCTGCATCGGACGGACGAGCCCGCCGCCGAGGCCGATGGCGATGATCGCGCCGATGGTGGCGAGCACGGTGATGAGCACCGGGGTCGTGACGGTCGTGGCGACGCCGATCTGGTTGAGCGCGGCGATGATGCCCAGCGCCCAGATGAAGACGGCCGCCGCGATGCCGAGCCAGCGCCCGTAGGACAGCCCGCCGAGCGCGCCGTCGACGAGGTCCCGGACGGCCCGGGCGATCGCCCCGGCGATCACGATGATCACGATGGCGACCACGGCCTTGGGCAGCCAGCCCACCACCCCGTTGAGCAGCGCCGAGATCGGGTTGGGCCCGAAGACGCTGAAGGCGATCTGCAGGGTGATCAGCAGGATCGCGTAGTAGACGAGCTTGGCGAGCAGCCCGCTGGCGTCGTACCGGCTGCTTTCGAGCCAGCGCTGCACGCCGCTGCGGTGTACCGCCCGTTCGAACCCGACGCGGTCGAGGATCTTGTCCACGAGCTTCTGCAGCGCCTTCGCCACGATCCACCCGATGATCAGGATCACCAGGAACGCGACCAGCCTGGGCACGAACGTCGCGACCTGTCGCCAGGCGTCCGTCAGGCCTTGGCCAATATTGATGTCCACGGTTTCCTCCAAAACGAGGAGCTCATGGAGTCGCGGTACCCGGCTGAACTGGGACTATGCACGCATTGCTACCAAATTTTCGCTCAGTGTTACATTTGTACAAGTGTGTGCAGGGGTCAGTGGAGCCGGCGCAGGTCCATCTGGAAGTTCTGGTGCCAGGTCTGGCCGCTGTCCACGGTGGTCTCGCCGATCTCGTGCCAGGTGGTGCCGGTGAACGTCAGCGTGTAGCGGCTGGTGTAGGCGGGCGTCTGGAGGCTCCACTCGAAGGTGTCGTCGCCGACCACCGGCACCACCGTGGTGACGTAGCCGCGCGAGAACGCCTCCCAGCGGTACTGGCCGGTCGCCTCGGAGTAGTTGATCACCGCCAGGGCGCTGTCCACGATCGTGCGCGGGTCCGCCTTGTCACGGCCCTGACCCTCGACCGAGATCACCAGGTCGCCCGCCTGCCAGCGCACCCGCTCGGTCTGCAGGAACTCCTGCCGGGTGCCGGAGGGCGTGACGGTCCAGCCCGCCCCCGCCCACGTGCCGATCATGAACGACAGCCGCCGCATGGCCTCCGCCTGCCCGGCGGACGCCTGCCCGCCCGCGGCCGAGGCGGGCGTCCGGGCGGCCGTCGCCGGGGCGGGGGAGAGCAGGGCCGCCAGTAAGGCGAGTGGCAGGAGCAGGCGGAGCAGTGACTTCATCAAGGCGTCCTCGTCAGTGAGCGGCTGATGCCGAGCCGGGGGTGAGCGGTCAGGTAGAGGCCGGTGGCGGCGTCGTACAGGTCGTTGGCGTCCATGCGCATGGGGGCCAGGGTGCTGCCGGCGGGCGTGACGTTGCGCAGGGCGCGCAGCCCCGCGTCGTGGGCGGCGGTCACCAGCTCGCTCATCGGCGCGGTGCCGCCGGCGGTGGTGGCGTCGGTCAGGTCGGACAGCCCGGCCGTGATCGCGGCGAACGCGTGGTCGGACGTCCCGCCCCTGATCAGGTGCTGGGCCAGCCAGAAGTAGCTGGCCCGGCCGCGGTACTGCCGGTAGACCGAGGAGACCATGGTCAGCAGCCGCTGGTAGGCGTTGCGGTACAGGGACTCGTAGAAGCCCAGGGCCTCCTGCTCGCTCACCTCGCCGCGTTCGGTGGCCGTGATCGAGGCCGCGGCCAGCAGGGCGCTGTACATGGCCAGGTGCACGCCGGTCGACAGCAGCGGGTCCAGGAAGCAGGCGGCGTCGCCGGCGATGCGGTAGCCGGGGCCGCAGAAGGAGTCGGCCACGTACGAGAAGTCCTGCTCGACGCGCACCGGGCCGGTGAACCTGCCGATCAGCCCCGCCACGGTCGGCGACTCGGCCACCACCGCGTGGAACATCTCCTCCGGCGACCGGTAGTGGGCACGCCGCTCCAGGAAGCGGGTCTGGTGGGTGACGAAGCCGACGCTGAACACCTCGCCGCGCAGCGGGATCACCCAGTACCACCCTTCCGGTGAGGAGATCACGTTGATGCCGCCGCCCGGCGTGTCGGGAAGGAGCTCGCCGCCCTGGTAGTAGCCCCAGATGGCGACGTTCCTGAAGACGTCGTGCGGGCGTCGGTCACGGAAGTGCTGCGCCGACAGTACCCCGGCGCGTCCGGAGGCGTCGACCACGTGATCGAAGCGCTCCAGGCCGCGGTCCCACTCGGCGGCGCGGGCGCGGCCGTCCTCGAACAGCACCCGCCTGACCCTGGCCTGCTGGATCACCTCGACGCCCTGCGAGGCGGCGTGGTCCAGCAGCACCTGGTCGAAGTCGTCCCGGTCCACCTGCCAGGAGCGCACCTCGGGGCCGAAGGTGGCCGCCCAGTTCACCGTCCAGTCGCGCTCGGCACCCCAGCGCAGCAGCAGGCCCTCCTTGACGGGATAGCCGCGCTCCTCGATCTTCTCGTGCGCCCCGGCGTAGTCGATGATCGTCCGGCAGGACGGCGAGACGGACTCGCCGATGTGGTAACGCGGGAAACGTTCGCGTTCCAGGAGCCGGACGTCCATTCCGTTGCGGGCCAGCAGCGTCGCGGCGATCGAGCCCGCCGGGCCGCCGCCGATCACTAATACCTTGGTCATCGCGAGCCCTTCCGATAATCGATACGTATTACGCAGTGACGGGCCCGGCGTGCGGGGCCCAATACGTAGGCCGATACGTATATTCCGGCGTTATTCTGGACCGCCGGCCCGGCCTGTTCGATGATGCGTCTGAGTTCCGTTCCGTCTTTCTGCAAGGAGCGCGCATGGGATTGAACCTCCGGCTGGTCGTTCCCCTGGTCTACGCCGCCGCGGTGGTCGTGGCCTTCCTGATCGGCAAGACGGTCGGCTCGGTGGTCGTCATCGCCGGCGCCGTCCTCGTGGCCCTGTTCTTCGTGCTGTCCGGCCGGTCACGTCAGCGCGAATAGGGCCCCCCACGGGTCGCGCACGATCGTCGCCCGGGGATGCCCGGGGGCGGTCGTGGCGCCCAGCCGGGCCGCCGCCGCGGCGGTCGCGGCGCGGTCGGCGGTCGCGAAGAACGTCATCCACTGCGGCCGCGCCCCCGTCCCCTCGCGGACCTCGGGCGCGACGCCGAGCAGGTCCCGGTAGAACCCGGCCTCGGCCGACCACAGCTCGTGGGCGCACCACGTGCCCGGCTCGCCGGCCAGCACGATCCCGGCTGGCCGGTGCCCCTCCCAGAAGCCGACGGCCGCCCCCGCCGGGTCGGTCGCGAACAGCACGCGCCCGTCCTGTCCGGCCGCCATCGGGCCGAAGACGACGCCGCCGCCCAGCTCCTTCACCCGTACGGCCACGGCGTCCGCGTCCGGGGCCGCCAGGTAGGTGTTCCAGGAGGCGGGCAGGCCCGGCGGCACCCGGCCGAAACCGGCCACGACCTGGCCGCCCAGCTCGACGAAGGAGTAGCCGCCCTCCTCGCGGAAGGTCCAGCCGAACAGCTCCCCGTAGAAGGCCCGCGCGCCGGCCGGGTCGAGCGCCCCGTAGTCCACCCAGCACGGCTCGCCCGGCTCATAGTGCTCGTGAATCGGCACGCCCGGCCTCCTCGTCCACATCGTCCACATCGTCGGCTTCGTGCGCGTCCAGGGCCGACAGCCGCAGGTGCGCGGCGACGAGCGGCGCCACGACCTCGGGCCGCTCGATCAGGCACAGGTGCCCAGCGCCGGGGACGGTGACCGTGCGGCACCGGGGGACCGACTCGCGCAGCAGCGCCGCGCCGGCCCGGAACGTCGGCATGTCCCGGTCGCCCACGACGACCAGCGTGCGCGCCCGGATGCCGCGCAGGTCCTCCACCGTGTGGACGTGCCTGCTCAGCCCGTGCATCGCGCCGTCGCGCAGCTCCCGCCACGAGTGCCGGGCCACGATCGCCCGCAGCCTGGCCCGCAGCCCGGGATGGTCCTCGGTGCCGCGGAAGATGTCCGGCGGCGAGGACATCCACAGGTCGGCGAGCTGCTCGCCGTCCGCGCCCATCCGGGCCAGCCCGGCCAGCGCCCGGTAACGCTCGGCGGTGCCCGGCTCGGGAGGCGCGCCGGCGATGGTCGGGGAGCCGACGATCAGCCCGCGCACGTCATCGGGATGGTCGACGGCCAGCTGCAGCGCGATCATCGAGCCGATCGACTCGGCCACCACCAGCGTGGCCGACTCCGCCCTGGCCAGCCCGGCCAGCTCGGCCGCCAGCGCGGGCAGCGACGTGCCCGGCCGCAGCGGCCCGGACCGCCCGTGCCCCGGCAGGTCCACGCCGACGTGCCGCCAGCCGGGCAGCAGGTTCCACAGCGGCTCCCAGACCGAGGCGTCCATCGTGTAGCCGTGGATCCACAACACGGCCCGGCCCTCGCCGGTCGAGCGCACGTACAGGCTCATGAGGACGCTCCGGCGGAGGCGGAGGCGGAGGCGGGGACGGGGGCGAAGCCCTGGCAGAAGCGGCGGAAGGCGAGGACCGGGGTGTCGCCGGCGTCCAGCCGCTGCGGGGCGCCGGTGTCCAGGTGGTCCCAGACGACGCGGTCCTGGTCGAAGGCGTAGCGGGCGCCGTGCACGAGCGCCGGCAGCGAGTCCCGCTGGTCCGGCCGCACGCCGATGGCCACCCGTCCCACGCAGCCCGTCCCGTCCGGCACCGCGCCCGTGACGATCGTGTACGGCGCCGACTCCGTGCCCAGCTCGGTCACCACGAGGTGCGGGCTGTAGGCGCGGGCCACGAACCGGGAGGCGAAGTCGAGCCGCCGCTCCCGCTCCCACGGCGGCGCCTTGGTCCGGAACTCGCCCTCGATGACCAGCTCGTCGTGCCCGCCCATGCTGACCCGCATGCCGCGCACCGAGGGCACCAGGTGGACGGTGCTGAAATGCTGGGCGTCGAAGGCGTTCTCGACGACGTACTCCGCCGGGACCGTCACCGGCTGGTTCACCGCCGCCACGATCACCAGGTCCTCGGCCGCCTGCTTGATCGCCTGCTCGAAGCCGCGGTCGTCGCCGGGGTCGCCGGACAGCCGGGCGAACAGCGCCGCCCCGGCCCGCAGCGTCCGCAGCTCGCCCACCGACCAGCGGCGGCCGGACCCGCCCAGCGAGACGCGCTTGCCGTGGAAGGGGCAGATCACGCAGTCGCCGTCCAGCTTGCCGCCGTAGGCCAGATGGGCGCCCCGGTGGGGGCAGGTGGCCTCGAACACCCGGATCCGCTCGCCGTCGCGCACGGCCATCAGGCGCGCGCCACCCAGCCGCAGCGGGGTGAGCCCCGGGCCGATCTCGTCGTCGAGGGCGAGCAGGAACCACCCGCCGTGGAGCTCCCCGTTTCCGGCCGTCATCTCTCCAGCGCCCCAATCACCTCTGTGGCCGCGCGCTCCCCGCTGGCCATCGCCATGTGCGCCATGGGCGGGCCGGACAGGCCGACGGTGGCCTCCCCGGCGAAGAAGACCGTCCCGCCCAGCGGCTCGGCCCAGGCCGGGGACGCCCACAACGTCCCCACGCCCGGGTAGGTGTACGCGCCGCCCGCCCACGGGTCGGCGCCCCAGTCGGACACCACCACCTCCGGGTTCAGCCCCCGCGTCCACGGCAGGGCGCGGGCCAGCAGCGCGGCCAGGCCGCCCGGCTCGGCCCACGCGCTCCGGGCCGCCGCCGCGGCCCGTCCCTTGGCCATCACCAGCACCTCGGGCCGCCCGGCGGTCGTGCTGACGAATCCCAGACGGCCGCCGGCGTCGAAGACCACGACGGACTCGGGGGCGGCCACTGGATAGGCGGCCAGCCCGCACCAGGCGTCGCCGGGCCGCAGCTCGTAGGCCGCCGCCTGCTTGCGCACGGGCAGGTCGTCCAGCACGAGCCGTCCCTCGGCGACCACCGGCGGCGGCACGGTCACCACGGCGGCGGCGGCGCTCTCCACGCGCCCCGCGGCGGTCAGCGCCCGCACCCGGCCCGGCGTCCAGGCCAGGCGGACGACCGCGTCGCCGAGCCGCACCCGCAACCCCTCGGCCAGCCGCGCGGGCAGCCGGTCGAAACCGCCGGGCAGCGCGAACTCGCCCCGCCCGGACCGGTCGGCCCGGCGCAGCGCGGCCAGCGCGGGCGCGCTCAGCGCCTCCGGCTCGGCCGCCCAGTTCTGCCTGAACCACTCCGCCGCCGGCTCCAGGGCCTGCGGGCACTGCGCCGTCTCCTCCTTGAGCCACGTCGCGACCGGCACGTCCCAGGGGCTCGCCCCCGCCAGGCGGCGCAGCGGCTCCCGGGCCGCGCCGGACGTCAGCCGCTCCTCCAGCAGCGGCGGCGTGGGCCGCAGCGCGGTCAGCGGGCGCGGCCCGCCGGGCAGCAGCACCCGAGCCGCGCGCCGCGGCACCGGCACGGGCGCCTCCAGGCCGGGCAGCGCCGCGATCGGGTTGCGGTCGCCGTGGATGACCTGCGCGCCCAGCTCCAGCAGGGTCGGCCGGTGGGTGCGGATCCGGCCGCCCACCCGCTCCCTGGCCTCCAGCACCGTGACCGCCAGCCCGGCGGCGGCCAGCCGCGCGGCCGCCGCCAGCCCGCTCACCCCGGCGCCGATCACGACGACGTCAAGCTCTGCCACCGGCACATCCTCTGTAGTAGTTTGTCCTCGGCCTGATCACGAGGAGACGCCATGACGGCACCCCGCACGCTGCCCGGCCACCTGCCGCACCCGTTCTCTCCTCGCGGGCGGCTCGACCCGTATCCGGCGTACCGCTGGCTGCGCGAGCACGATCCCGTGCACTTCGACGTCACCTCGCGCATGTGGCTGCTGACCGCGCACGCCGACTGCGCGCTCGCGCTGCGCGACCCGCGCTTCTCGGCCGCGCTCGGGCAGCGGGAGCGGGTCAGGGACGACGAGCTGCCGCCGTCGATGCTGACCACCGATCCCCCCGAGCACCAGCGCCTGCGCTCGCCCGGCGCGCTGCTGATGGGCCCGGCCGCGATCCGCGGCATCGCCGGCGACATCGAGGCCGGCATCGGCGCGGTGCTCGACGGGCTGGCCGGCCGGGAGGAGATCGAGGCCACCGCCGACCTCGGCGAGCCGCTGGCCACCGGCGTGCTGGCCAGGCTGTTCGGCCTGCCGGCCGCCGACGTGCCGGCCTTCGCCGGGCTGGCCGCCCGCGTGTCGGTCAACCTCGACCCGCTGGCCGGGCCGCAGGCCGCCGCGGCCGGGCGGGCCGCGATGGGCGAGCTCACCCGCTTCCTCGGCGAGCGCGCCGACGCCGCCGCCGAGGCCGCCGGGAACGGGCCGGGCGGCTCGCCGTTCGGGCGGCTGGCCGCCGACGACCGGCTGACCAGGGCCGAGATGCTCGGCATCGCCGCGCTCACGGTAGTCGGCGGATGGAAGCCGCTGGCCGAGATGGTGGGCAACGCCCTCCACTGGCTGCTGCCGCGCGAAGAGGCCGCCGGCCTGATCAGGGACGGCGGCCCGCAGGTGGCCGAGCAGGCCGTCGACGAGCTGCTGCGGCTGGAGTCGCCGATCCCGTTCACCGCCCGGGTGACCACCGAGGCGGTCCCGCTGGACGGCGGCCTGATCCCGGCGGGGGCGAGGGTGCTGGCCCTGGTCGGAGCGGCCAACCGCGATCCGGCGGTGTTCGACCGGCCCGACGAGCTGCTGGTCACCCGGTCGCCCAACCCCCATCTGGCCTTCGGCGCGGGCACCCATCTCTGCCTGGGTGCGCCGCTGGTCAGGCAGGCCGGCGGGCTGCTGCTGAGCGGGCTGCTGGAGCGGTATCCCGGGCTGCGCCGCACGGGGAAGCCGCCCGCCTGGGCGCCGGGCCTGGTGCCCAGGAGGCTGACCGGCTTCACCCTCGCCATCTGAGCCCCTTCCCCGGTCAGCGGACGTTGGCGCCGCGCCAGCGGAAGGTCAGCAGGCTCAGCAGCAGCGCCGCCAGGCACCAGCCGCCCAGCACCGCGGCGGTCCTGCCCAGCTCCCACGCGCCGGCGGGCTCCACCACCGCGAAGTCGGCCGGCAGGAACACCGAGCGCAGGCCCTGCGTCATCCACTTCAGCGGGAAGAACGCCGCCAGGCTCTGCATCCACGCCGGCAGTTCGCTGTAGGGGAAGAACACCCCGGAGATGAACTGCAGCACCAGGAACGGCAGCGTGACGATCGCCGCGGCCGAGCGGGCGTTGGGGATGATCGCGCTGAAGGCCACCGCCAGCAGCGAGCAGGACGTCGCCCCGAGCAGCAGCACCCAGGCGAAGGTCAGCCAGTGTCCGGCGTCCGGCGGCAGCGGCAGGCGGAACAGCGCGACGCCGACGCCCAGCAGGATCGCCGCCTCCAGCACCCCGGTCACCACCACCCGGACGATCTTGCCGACGAAGTACGCCGTCTTCGGCATCGGCGAGGAGGCCAGGCGGCGGATCATGCCGTTGTCCCGCTCGATCGCGATGTTGATGGCCAGGCCGTTGAAGCTGACGCTCATGATGCCGCAGGCGATGATCCCGGCCACGAACATCTGCTTGAAGTCGGTGTGCGTGCCGGGGACCGTGCCGGAGAAGATCGAGCCGAGCACCAGCAGCAGCACGATCGGCAGCAGCAGCGTGAAGAACAACGACTGCCGGTTGCGGAAGAACGACTTCAGCTCCACCGACGAACGGGCCGCCGACGCCCGCCACAGCCCCGACCCGCCGCCCGACGCGCGCACGGGACGGCCCTGCTCGGCCACGATCGCGTTCGAGCTGGTCATGCCTGGGCCCCCTGGTTCTCGCGGATCAGCTTGAGGTAGACGTCCTCCAGCGTGGGCCGGTGGACGCGCAGGTCGGGCAGCTCGTCGGCGCCCGCGCGGGCGGCCCAGGGCAGCAGCGCGGCCAGGGCCCGCGTGGGCGTGTGGGTGAGCAGCGTGAGCGTGCCGCCGGGCACGCCGGGCGTGCAGGACGGGTCGAGCGCGGTGCCCGCGGGCAGGTCCGGCAGGTCGGCCGCGCTCAGCTCGGAGAGCGAGGTGGTGCCCGACTTGACCTCGCTCGCCACCCGGCGCATGGACACCGCGTCGAGGCCCTCGGCGTCGGCCACCGCGATCGCGGCCCGC
>NZ_JBSFGJ010000284.1:0-12269 GCF_053596515.1 Nonomuraea sp. NPDC001684 | reverse complement strand
TGCGGTTGTTTCGGGAACGGCGGCGCGGTGCTCGGCTGGCGCCAGGTGCTGTACCTCCCGCTGTGGCTGGCGCTTGCCGTGCTGGCCGAGGCGAACCCGCCGACCTGGACCGGGCAGGAGGGCCTGCTCGGCCTGGCCGTGGCGCTGCTGGCCATGGTCGCCTGGAAGCTGAGGGCCGAACTGCGCCTGTTGCGCCCGCTGCGGGAGGACCGGATGGTGCTTCCCGATCCCACCCAACCCGAAGCGGAGGTGCACGCCGCATGACGACGGTGCTGCTCATCGTGATCTGCCTGCTGGCCGTGGTGCTGTTCGTCCAGATCGGCGCGCAGGTGGAACTGTTCCAGCAGGTCAAGCAGATCCGGGGCTACCTCGACATGGAGGACAAGCCCACCCCGGTGGAGCTGGGAACCCTGGAGGGTGCCCCGCCGAGCCGCTTCGGCCTGCCGGCGGCCCTCGACGAGGCCGAGCGGGCCATGGTGCTGTTCCTGTCCAACAAGTGCGAGACCTGCCACAACCTGGCGTCGGCGCTGCGTGGGGGAGCGGTGCCGCCATCGATGTGGGTCGTGGTCGTCCCGGTGTCCGGGGACGGCAACGAGTTCATCGCCGAGTTCGGGCTGTACGGCGAGCGGGTCGTCCTCGACGAGGACGAGAGCATCGTCGGCAGCATCGGGCTCGACATCACACCCGTCGCACTCCACGTCACCGAGGGGAAGCTGACACGGGCCCACACGGTGCCGACGGTCAGGCAGATGTACGCGGCCGCCCCTGTTCCCTACAAGCACAACCTGGCCGGCAAGCCCTCCGTACGGCACTGATCCGATTTCACCCCACGGCCAGAGAGGCCAACATGGATCACCTCCACAAAATGTCGGAAGGACCGGACGCGTCGAACCGGCGAGGATTCCTCGGCTGGATGGGCAGGGTCGGCGTCGCTGCGATCGGCGCGGTCGCGGGCGCGACCGTGATGACCAAGCCGGCGGCGGCGGCGAACTGGCGTTGCTGCAACCTCGCCCTCCCCAACACGTTCTGCAAGACCAACAGCAGCGGACAGTACGTCTGCCCGTCCGGCTACAGCATGAAGGTGTGGCAGTGCTGTAGCGGCTCGGCGCCGTACCAGCGGAAGTACGCCTGCGGTGAGTGCACGAAGGGCGCCGACTGCGGTTCGGGCCCGTTCATCTGCTCGGCCGGCTGGACCGTCAACGCCAACGGCTGCTGACAGCGACCGGGTGGCCGGTCCGGCGCGATGGCCGCGGCCGGCCACTCCGGATGGAGGATGTCGTGTCCCTTGACACCTGGCTGACCTTCGCGCTGCTCCTGCTCATCGCGAGCGCGGGCTTCGCGCAGTTGTTCAGCTTTTGAGGCCTTTCCTTCGTCGGATACCTCCGCCCCCTGGTCCAGGGGAGAGTTCCCGGGGAGAAGCCCATGTACCGGCCGATCCTCATGCTCATGCTCGGCTTCAGCCTCTCCGCGCTGCTCGCGTACGGGCTGGTGCATCTGCTCGGCTCCGGCCTGTTCGGCGGAATGCCGGGGACGGGCGCCAAGCTCGCCGCGGCGACGGTGATGCTCGCCTGCCTGGTCATCGACTCCGGCCTGTTCGGGCTGCGCACGCCCATGTGGCGGCGGCAGACTCCGCAGCAGCATTTCTACCGGTTCGGCCCGGCCAGGGGAGCGCTCCTGTGGGGGCTGGACACCGGCCTGGTCCTGACCACGTTCAGGGTCACCTCGCTCACCTGGGCGGCGCTCGGCGTCACGCTGTTCGGGCTGGTGCCGTGGTGGGCGGGTCTCGCCTACGCGATCGGCTTCACCTGGCCGGGTTTCGCGCTGGTCGCGATCGTGCCGTCGTCGAAGGACCTGGTGGAGATCCCTGAGCCGATGTGGCTGATCGACTGGCTCATGGAGAAGGAGAAGCCGGTCAGGCGGCTGATGCTGGGCCTGCTCACGGTTGTGTTCGCCGGCGTCGTCGCTTCGTCGTTCCTGGGCTGACGCGCCGCCCGCCGCTCGCGCGGGCGGCGCGTCGAAGGTCAGCAGGCGCCGTTGAAGAAGGAGATCTCACGCCGGACGACGGGCTCGCCCGGCACCCGGAACTCCAGCGGGACGCACGCGGGCTCCTTCACGTAGAAGCCGCCCACGAACATCGTGTCGTGGTCGGAGCACGCGGTGAAGGACACCGAGTGATCGGCCTCGGCCGGGGTGCGGGCGTTCCTGGACGGCTCGGAGTAGAGCAGGCCCGCGCTGTCGTGGAACTTCGCCGGGATGGACACCGTGATCGTCTTGCCCTTCCTGACCAGCGCGCCGACCTTGAACCTGTGGTCGCTTCCGTACTGCTCGGCCCGCGCGTCGCCCCACGCGAGCAGCCCGGGGATGAGCAACGGCCCCACCACGAGGTCGTCCGGCTCGGCCGTGCGGCTCGCCGTCTTCTCTCCCGGGAACTCGCCGTTGCGGTTCGCGCAGTTCAGCACCCGCGGATTCGCCAGGCTTCCCGGCCGGGCGGACGACTGCGCCGCTGTTCCCGCGTCGGCCTCCCCGGTGGCACAAGCGGTCAAGGACGGCAGCAGCGCCACCAGCGCCGCCCAGATCGATCCCCTGCGTACACCTTTGAAGATCATTATCCAGTTGTACACCTCGCCGCCGGAGGTGGCCAGACGTCAGTGGATCACCTTCGGCGGCGTGGTCGCCGTCCGCGAGTGAGTGGCTCGGCGTGAGAAAGATCTTCAGTCGGAGCCCCGGAGAGGGTTAAGATCACCAGCGGAGGCGTCCGGGTGCCTGGTGGCCCTCTCGGTCTTCAAAACCGATGGCGCCGAGCATCTCGGCGCGGCGGGTTCGATTCCCGTCCGCCTCCGCCAGACCTCACCCCTGGAGTCCTGCTGAGCATCGACGCGTTACTGGCTCGGGCGCGTGCCGGGCTGCGCCGCCTGCCGCCTGCCGAGGCCTTCGCCGCGGCGAGTCGCGGTGACGCCTTCATCGTGGACACCCGGCCGGAATTCCAGCGGCGCAGCGGCGGCGAGGTGCCCGGCGCCATCGTGATCGAACGCAACCAGCTGGAGTGGCGGCTCGATCCCCGTTGCGACGCGCGGATCCCCGAGGCCACCTCGGCGCACATCCGCTGGATCGTCCTGTGCGACGAGGGATACTCCTCCAGCCTCGCCGCCTCGACCCTCAGGCAGATCGGGCTGGCGAACGCCACCGACGTGATCGGCGGCTTCCAGGCGTGGATCGCGGACGGGCTGAGGGTGAGCCGCCCCGCCGTCCTCACCCGGCCGCGCGGTCCGGGTGAACCGGGCACGGACACCAGGCTGACGGCCGCCGAGCGCGCATGTGGGTGATCGCCACCGCCGGGCACGTGGATCACGGCAAGTCGGCCCTGGTCCGCGCGCTCACCGGGATGGACCCTGACCGCTGGGCCGAGGAACGACGCCGGGGCATGACCATCGACCTCGGCTTCGCCTGGACCACGCTCAGCTCCGGCCGGCAGTTGGCGTTGGTCGACGTTCCCGGGCACGAGCGGTTCGTCACCAACATGCTCGCCGGCGTCGGCCCGTGCCCCGCGGTCATGTTCGTGGTGGCGGCGGACGAGGGGTGGCGGGCCCAGTCCGCCGAGCACCTGGCCGCCCTGCACGCCCTGGACGTGCGGCACGGCCTGCTGGTGGTCACCCGCACCGACCTCGCCGATCCAGGACCGGCGCTGGAGGAGGCCCGCCTCCACCTGGAGGGGACGAGCCTGTCGGGGATCGACGCCGTCTCCGTCAGCGCCCGGACCGGGCAGGGCCTGCCCGAGTTGTCCGCCGCGCTCGACCGGCTCGCGGCCGGCCTTCCGGAACCGCGCCAGGACGGCCCGGTGCGGTTGTGGATCGATCGGGCGTTCACCGTCACCGGGGCCGGAACCGTCGTCACCGGCACGCTCACGCACGGCACGCTGCGGGTGGGCGACGAACTGCTCGCCGGGCCGGACCGGCTCCAGGTCCGCGGCCTTCAGACGCTCAACCAGCGGCGGGACGCGGTGTCGGCGACGGCCCGCGTCGCCGTCAACGTCAGGGGAGCCGATCGCGACACGCTGCCCCGGGGCACCCCGCTGCTGACCCCGGACGCCTGGATCACCACCCGGTCGGCGGACGTGCGCCTGGAGCCCGGCGCGGACGTCGGCCGGGAACTCGTCTTCCACCTGGGCTCCGCCGCCGTTCCGGTCCGCCTGCGCCCTCTCGGCGCGGGCACGGCCCGTCTCACCCTGGCCCGGCCCCTGCCGCTCAGGGCCGGTGACCACGGCCTGCTCCGCGATCCCGGCCGCCGGATGATCGTGGCGGGGGTGCGCGTCCTCGACGTGCGGCCGGCGCCCCTGCGACGACGGGGAGCCGCGGCGGTCAGGGGGGCCGCGCTCGCCGGCGTGACCGTGCCCACCGCCGCCGACCTGCTGCGCTGGCACGGACTGCTGAGCCGGGCCGAGCTGACCGCGATGGGCGCCGCCCCCGATGGGCCGCCGGTGACGGGCGACTGGTTCGCCGACCCCGGCCACTGGTCCGAGCTGCGGCGCCGCCTGACGGAGCAGGTGTCGCAGCGCGACCAGGGGATCACGGTGGAGGCCGCCGCCCGGCTGCTCGGCCTGCCCGACCGGCGGCTGGCGCGGGCGCTGGCCGCCGAGCCGTTGACGGTCAGAGCAGGGGTGATCATCGATGGCGACCGGGCGCGGGCGCCGATGCCGCCGCAGGTCGAGAAGGCCGTCGCCCGGCTGCGGAGCGACCTCGCCGGCCGTCCCTTCGACGCCCCCACCGCCGAGCGCCTGACCGAGCTGCGACTGACCGGCGCCGCCCTCGGCGCGGCCATGCGTGCGGCGGCGTTGCTGCACATCGGGCGGAACGTCGTCCTCCTGCCGGACGCGCCGGAGCAGGCGGTCGCCGTGCTGAGCACGCTGCCCGCGCCCTTCACCGTCAGCCAGGCCCGCACGGCCCTGGGCACGAGCCGCCGCGTCGCCGTACCGCTCCTGGAGTACCTCGACGCCCGGGGCCACACCCGTCGGGTCGACAACGACTCCCGGATCTGCCTTCCACCCGCCCAGTAGCAGTCGATGAAGCCGACGACCCATCCCCGGTCGCTGATGTCGAAAGCCTGGGAGGAGTTCATCCGCACGTCGGTGGGCAGCAGTGCCGCCGTGCCGGTCGCGGCGGCTGCCGGGGACGCGAGCGGGGCCGAGCACGTGAGCGCGACCATGGTCAGGGCCGTGGCCATGAGGGGGCCCGGGGCGGATCGGTGTCGCGATCGACGTAAGGGGCCTTTTGCTGGAAATCCCTCACCACTTCCTTACGTCTCCCCATGATCCGCTCGCGGGACCGGAGGCCCTCGCGCGTATCCTTCCTTCGTGGCACTGCGGTTCGAGACACGCGCGTCCGATTCACCGTGGGTCGAGGCCGTGTGGAGCTGTACGAGCGAGCACGTCGCGGAGATGACCTCCGTCGCAGCGGTGAGCTGGGGGCTTGTCTTCTGGGAGCGCGAGGGCAGGGCGCACGCGGGCATCTCCGGTCCCGAGACCAGGTCCGGCACCGCGCCGGTGCCGGAGGGCTCGACCTTCGTCGGCATCGAGTTCGCCGTAGGCACGTCGCTGCGCGCCGTCCCCCCGCCGGCCCTGGTCGACGGCGGCATCGAGCTCCCTGACACCACGGGCAGGACCTTCGTGCTGGACGGCGTCCGCTGGGAATCTCCCGCCCCCGACGACGCCGAAGCTCTGGTCGGCCGTCTGGTCCGCGCCGGGGCCCTGGTCCGTGACCCGCTCGTCGCCGACGTTCGCCGAGGTCATCGTCCAGCGGTCTCAGGACGAACCGTCGAACGCCGGTTCCGGGCGGCGACCGGGCTGACCCAGGGCGCCATACGGCAGATCGAGCGTGCACGCAGGGCCTCGGTGCTCCTGGCCGCCGGCGTCCCCGTCGCCGATGTCGTCTCGGGGCTGGCGTATTTCGACGAGCCACACCTGGCCCGTGCGCTGCGCCGGTACGTGGGGCGTACGGCGCGGCAACTCCGAGAGGGCACCGGCGGTGCGATCGCCCTGGACCTGGATCAGCTGACGACGTCGTAGATCAGCTTCACGATCCCGTTGGGGTAGGCAGCCGACGCCCGGAGGCTCAGCACCTGCTTGTCCCTGTCCGCTTCCGTGAACAGGCTCTTCCCGGCCCCGAGCAGCACCGGGAAGACGAGAAGGTGGTACCGGTCGATCAGGCCCGCCTCCGACAGCCGCCGGGCGAGCTCCGCGCTGCCATGGATGAAGATCGCGCCACCTTCGCTCTTCTTGAGCTCGACGACGTCCTCGGCCGAGCGCAGGATCGTCGTCGGCCCCCATCCCTCGACGAGGGCGTCCTCGGACAACGTGGTCGAGACCACGTACTTGGGCAGATCCTTGTAGGCGGCGTGGTCATCCGAATCGCGCCAGATCGGCGCGAACGCCTCGTAGCTCCGGCGGCCGAACATCAGCGCCGTCGTCTCCTCAAGCTCCTCGCCTTTCAGTGAGAAGGCCTCGGGCAGGAATTCGATGTCCTTGACCACCCAGCCGCCGCTGCGGTGCTCCTCGCCGGGGCCACCGCCCGGGGAGTCCACAACGCCGTCAAGCGACATGAAACCGGTATAGATCAGATCACGCATGTGCTGTTCTCCTCATGGTCCGGCGACACGGGGTCGCCAGGTGGATCGGCAGGCGGGCCGTAGCGCCATGCCGACGCAGCGGCGGAACGCCTGCGCCCATGCTACGAACCGGTCACCGCGGCCGTCTTGTACGGAAACGACGGCATCACGAGCGACCGGGCCTCGGTGAGCGCACCTGTCAACCTTTCTGATCCGGCCGGACGGTGTACGCTCCCGCCTTCGCGGCGGCGACGGCGGCCGCGGCGGCCTGTTCGGCGACGGTCTCGTCGATGGGTTCATGGCTGACGAGCATCCGGTAATAGAACGGCGCGCCGACCGACCGGATCACCTGGATCGGGTCGGTGTCGGGCGGGAGGTCGCCGCGTTCGATCGCGTGCCGCACCGACTCCGCGGCCAGGTCGTTGCGGGTCCGGAAAAAGTCGTGCAATGCCTGCGCCGCCCTCGGGTCCAGCACTGCCGCCGTGATCAGTCCGAGCATCGCCGGGCGCCGGACCGGGTCGTTGTAGAAGCGGTGGATGCCCACCGCGAGCCCGCGCAGGTCCACCTCGATCGACCCGGTGTCCAGGAGCGGCACCTCGGACCTGGACAGGTCGGCGATGAGCTCGACCAGCAGGCCCACCGGGTCGCGCCATCGCCGGTACACCGTGCTCTTGGCGACGCCTGCGATCTCGGCCACGCGTTCCATGCTCAGCTCCGCGTACCCGTGGGCCTCCAGCTCGGCACGGGTGGCGGCCAGGACAGCGGCGCGCACCCGTTCGGTACGCCCGCGCGGTCGCATCGTGCCCGGTGCCGGGCGCTCCTCGGACAACACATGCTCCTTCGCTCGCCTGACCCTCAGTCTAACGCAACCGGAGTCTCCTTTGAATGCCGAAATAGGCACCTAAGAAAACCAGGGTTGTATTAGCGAGGCTCTAGGGCTACGTTGAGGATCGGTTAACGAGATCCCAGTTTTATTTGTCACCCCTCTCGTGAGGAGGACACCGTCGTGTCCGAGACCGCCATCCGCAGGTACGCCGGCCTGTCCGGCCTGGTCGCCAGTCTCCTGATCGTCATCCAGGTCCCGCTGTACTTCATCTACGAGACCCCGCCGGACTGGGACGTCCTGACCCGCAGCCTGTTCGGCATCACCGGCTGCACCGTCTACATCGTCTACTTCGTCGGGCTCCGCCAGCTCATCCGTCACGTCGACCCGGCCTACGACTGGGTCGCCGGCATCGTCCAGAACGCCGGCCTGCTGTGGGTGGCCATGGTGTTCGTCCCGCAGTCCATGGAGGTGGGTGCGGCGATCACGGTGGACCACGACATCGACACCACCATGGAAGGGCCCTTCGCCGGCGCCCAGTACCTCATGCAGGGCGCCGTCTCCAGGCTGCTCATGGGCCTCTTCCTGATCGCCCTGGGGATCGCGGTGTCCCGGCTCGGTCTGCTCCCGCGCTGGGTGGCGCGCTCGGCCTACGTCCTGGCTGCGGTCAACCTCGCCTTCCTGCCCGCCGTGTACTTCGGCGGCGACGCCGCCGACTTCTACAGCGCGCAAGGCTGGGGCACCACCGCCAGCATGGGCGCCCTCTGGAGTCTGTGGACCCTCGCCGTCAGCGTGAGCCTGCTACGCGGCGCTCGCCGTACCGCCCCCGCAGTCCCCGGCGCCGGAACGGCCGCGGTCGTGGCACCTACGCAATAGGCCAGAAGCGGATCGAAAAGCTGAAAAAAGGATGCGACTCCCACGCATTCGTCGAGCAGTGGCGGCGCAAGGCTGCGCCGCCACTCCAAGAAACCGCCACTCCAAGAAACCGCCACTCCAAGAAATCGGAGACCTTTCATGTCCTGCACTGATTCGCGCCCAGAAGCCGGAGGCCGGAAGTGAGTGACGCAAGCAGCGCACGGACTCTGCCGAGGCGCCTGCTCACCCCCGGCCGGATCCCCGTGTCGCCGGGAGAGCGCCAGGCGGCGGCCGACCGGATCGACCGAGCCAGGCTCGGCGGATCGATCTCGCCAGAGCAGGCCGACGAACGGCACGCCAAGGCGTCCACCGCCGGAACGCGGGACGCCCTGGGCGCGGCCCTGACGGGCCTGCCGGGCGTGGCGCCGACGGTCCTGCCGCGCCTGCTGAGCGTCGTCACGCTGGTGTGGTCGGGCATGGTCCTTGTCCAGTTCGTCGTCTGGCTGGTGATCTGTGCCGTCACCGCGCGGTTAGCCGACGCGTGGTGGTTATGGAGCGTGCTGGTCGGCGGTGTCGTGGTGGGCGCGGTGTGGCTCGCCGCCGAAGGGCAGTACCGCGGCCGGCTGTCGGGAGACTCCCGATGACGCCGGCTGACGCGCCGGTCCTTCTCGACCGGGTGCGCAAGACCTACGGAGACGGCGGCAACGCGGTGACGGCGCTCGCCGAGGTGTCCGTCGGCTTCCCGCCGGGCAGCTTCACCGCGGTCATGGGGCCGTCAGGTTCGGGCAAGAGCACGCTGCTCCACTGCGCGGCCGGGCTCGACGAGCCGACCTCCGGCACGGTGACCCTCGCCGGCCGGTCGCTGGCCGGGATGAGCGAGACCGACCTGACCCTTCTGCGCCGCGATCACGTCGCCTTCGTCTTCCAGGCGTTCAACCTCATGCCCGCGCTGGACGTACGCCAGAACGTCACCCTGCCCGACCTGCTGGCCGGTCGTGACCCCGACCCCGCCTGGGTGTCGGAGGTCATCGGCCGGGTCGGCCTCAAGGACCGGATCGCGCACCGGCCGGGCGAGCTCTCCGGCGGCCAGCAGCAACGGGTGGCCATCGCCCGTGCGCTGGCGAGCAGAGCACCGGTGATCTTCGCGGACGAGCCGACGGGTGCGCTGGACAGCCGGACGGCGGTCGAGGTGCTCACGCTGATCCGCGACCTCGCCCGCGCCGGGCGGACCATCGTGATGGTGACCCACGACCCGGTCGCCGCGTCGTACGCCGACAACGTGATCTTCCTCCTCGACGGCCGGTTCGTGGCAGAGGTCCCCTCACCCACGGTCGCGGAGGTGGCCGACCATCTGGCCCGGCTCGGCTCCCCGGCGAAGGCGCACGAGACGGCGCAGGGCCGGCGGTGATCAGACTCTCCCTGGCCGGCCTGCGCTTCCGCGCCGCCCAGTCCCTCGCCACCTTCGCCGCCGTGCTGCTGGGCTGCTCGCTCCTCATCGCGTGCGCCGGGCTCTTCGAGTCGGCCGTCCGCCTCGAAGCTTCGGCGCAACGGCTCGCCGGGGCCCCCGTCGTCATCGCCGGATCAGCCGGTTTCCACCTGCCCGACGAGGAGTCGGAGACCGTGCCCTACGCCGAACGGCCGCGCGTGGACACGTCCCTGGCGGCTGCGGTCCGTGGCGTTCCCGGCGTCGGCCGGGCGATCCCGGACGTGTCCTTCCCGGCGGCCGTGGTCGTGGGCGACCGGCTGCTGGGGACGCCGCTGGCGGGACACGGGTGGGCTTCGGCCGCGCTCGCCCCGTACGCGCTCATCCGGGGCGCGGAGCCGCGCGTCGCCGGTCAGGTCGTGCTCGACGCCGCCCTGGCCGGCCGAGCGGGCAAGCAGCCGGGCGACACGGTGGACGTCGTGGTCGGCGGTCAGTCGCAGCCCTTCACGGTGACCGGTGTCGCGCGGCCACGACACCGCGTCGACACCCTGGCGATCTTCTTCTCGGCCTCGGACGCGAGGCGATTCTCCCCCCGCCCCGGGACGGCCGACGTCATCGGCGTGCTGCCCACCGTCGGCACCTCGGCCGAGGACCTGGCGCGGCGCCTGGTGGGCCGGCTGCCCCCGGACCTGACGATCCTCACCGGCGCCGATCGCGGCAGGGCCGAGTTCCCCGGCCTCGCCGCGAGCCGGCTGCCCCTGATCCTGCTGTCGAGCATCTTCGGCGGCCTGGTGCTCGTGGTCATGGCACTCGTGGTGTCCGCGACGATCAGCCTTTCGGTACGCGGGCGGCGGCGGGAGCTGGCGCTGCTCAGGTCCGCCGGCGCGACACCCCGGCAGGTCCGTCGCATGGTGGTGGCCGAGACGATGATCGTGTCCGTGCTTGCCGCACTCGCCGGAACACCGCTCGGGGGCCTGCTCGGCCATTCGATCTTCGAGCTGAGCGCGCAACGCGGTGTCGTGCCGCCGGAGCTGCGGTTCCGGCCGAGCGTCATCGCGTTCGCCGCCGGGCTCCTCCTGGCCCTGCTGATCCCGTGGCCGACCGCCGCACTCGCGGCGTTGCCCGCCGCCCGCGTACGGCCCGTCCAGGCACTGGCCGAGGCCGCCATCCCCACGGCGGCCGTCGGGCCGACGCGCCGGCTGCTCGCCGTCCTGCTGGCAGGCGCGACCGTGGTCCTGGCCGCGACGACGATGTTCCTGGACCCGGACACCGCCTCGGCCGTGGGCGGCCCGGCGGTCCTGACCGGAGGCGTCGCCGTCGCGCTGGTCGGCCCGGAGCTCCTCGACCGGCTGGTCGGCCGGGCGGCCCCCCTCATCAGGAGGATCGGCGGGCGGGGCAGCGTGCTCGCCGTCATCAACACGCGGGTCAGAGCCGTGCATTTCGCATCCGTGCTCACGCCGCTCGTGCTGGCCACGGCCATCACGCTGAGCAACGTGTACGCCCAGACCACCCAGGACGACGCCGCCGTACGCCGCCAGGCGGCGCAGTTCCAGGCGGACGCCGTCATCACCGCCGAGACCGGCGTCCCGGCCGCTCTCCTGACGCAGATCCGCCGGACACCGGGCCTGGCCGGCGCCTCGACGCTCGTGTCGAGCAGGGGCTGGATCGAGAAGCCCTATGACTCCCGTGGCAGCGACCCGGGCACCCTGCTGGGCATCGACGTCCAGGACGAGGCGCCGATCCTGGCCGCCGCGGTCACCTCGGGCTCGCTGCGCGACCTCACCGGCGAGAGCGCCGCCCTGCCCGCGGCTCAGGCGGAGGACCTCGGCATCAGGCTGGGCGACCGGATCACGGTACGGCTCGGCGACGGCACATCGGTCGAGGTGCAGGTCGTCGCCTTGCTCGACAGTTCCCCCGACCACGGCGCCGTCGTGCTGCCCGCCGCGCTGCTGGCCCCGCACACGACCGCCGGCCTGCCGTCCGCGATCCTCGTACGCGCCCTCTCGGGCCAGGACACGCTGGTCAGCAGGCTCGAACGACAGACGGCGGGCCGGCCGGGCCTCGCCGTCGGGGACCGGAGCCGCCTGTCGGCGATGTTCTCCGCGGAGCTGGGGGTGCAGGCCTGGATCAGCTACCTGCTGGCCGCCCTGGCCATCGCCTACGCCGCCGTGGCCGCCGTCAACACGATGGCCGTGTCCGTGCTGTCCCGGCGCCGGGAGCTCGCCGCCCAGCGCCTGGCCGGCTCCACCCGCCGGCAGGTACGGCGGATGCTCCTCGTGGAGGTCTCCGTCGTGGCCGCGATCAGCATGGCGGTCGGCGCGGTGATCGCCGCGTTCACCGTCCTTCCCACGGCCGTCGCGGTCGGATCGATCGTGCCGACGGGCCCGTTATGGGTGCTCCCGGCGATGATCGCCGTGATCGTGCTGATCGTGGCGCCGGTCACGCTCGTCTCGTCCCGGTCCGCCATGCGGCGCGGCCCCGTCGAAGTGATCGGGTCTCCGGTCTCCTGAGCCAGGAGTCTCCCGTGTCACCCACATTGAGGAACCAACCCATGAGAAACGTCCTTCGGAC
>NZ_JBSFGJ010000283.1:0-12318 GCF_053596515.1 Nonomuraea sp. NPDC001684 | reverse complement strand
TGGTCGTGGGCGTGGACACCGGCATCAAGAACGTGATCGACAAGGCCCAGACGGCCTGGCTGCGCCGCGTCTCGCTCGACCCGCGGCCGAAGATCGAACGACGCATCGCCGAGGACGGCCTGACCGTGGGCGACCGGCTGCCCGGCGAACGCCAGCTCGCCGAGCAACTGGGCGTCGGCCGCTCGTCCGTGCGGGAGGCGCTGCGCGTCCTGGAGACCCTGGGCGTGGTGTCCTCGCAGGTGGGACGGGGGCCGGACGCGGGAGCCGTGCTGACCTCGCGGCCCGACACGGCGCTCACCGACCTGCTCCGGCTCAACCTCGGCCTGGCCACCCTGGAGCAGCGCGAGGTCGTGGACGCCCGGCTGATGATCGAACGCTGGTCGGCCGCGCACGCGGCGGCGACCCGAGCCGGCACGGCGGAGCTGGCCGCCGCGATCGAGGGCATGGACCGGGCGGCCACGGCCGAGGAGTTCGTGGAGCACGACACCGCCTTCCACTGCGCGATCGCGGACGCCTCGGGCAACCGGCTCATCGCCGCCATCATGCGCTCACTCCGGGACGCGATGCGCAGGAACGCCATCGAAGCGGTCGAACGCCTCGGCGACCCGTCCGTGCTGCGCGCCGACCACGAGCGCATCCGCGCGGCCATCGCGGCGGGCGACCCGGAGGAGGCCCAGCGGGCGGTGACCGATCACCTGGCGCACGCCTACCCCGCCCTGTTCCCCGGTCACTGACGCGCGTCGGCCTCCCTGCACCCCGCCCCCGAGCAGGCCCGCATCGCCTGGAGCCGGGCGTCGAGGCCGGCCAGCAGCGCCGGCTCGGCGGTGGCCGCGAGGTTGTCGAGCTGGTACGGGTCGGCGGCCAGGTCGTAGAGCTGCCGCTCCCCCGTGTCGTACCTGACGTAGGTGTAACGCTCGGTGCGCAGCGCCTGGTAGGAGGGCACCGGGGTCTGGGCCGCCGACGACCGGTTGACCGGCCTGTTGAACTCGACCAGCACGTTCTTGCGCCACTGGGCGGGCGGACTGCCGCGCAGCAGCGGCACCAGCGAGCGCCCCTCGCTGAACGCCGGCACGGCGGCCCCGCCCAGCTCGGCGATCGTCGGCGCGATGTCGACGGTCGCGCCGAGCTGCCCGATCGTGGCCCCCGCCCGGATCCCCGGCCCGCGCACCACGAACGGAACCTTGATCGCCTCCTCGAACGGCGTCGTCTTGCCCTGGGGAAGCCGATGGGTGCCGAGATGGAAGCCGTTGTCGGAGGTGAAGATGATGTAGGTGTTGTCGAGCTTGCCAGATGCCTGCAGCGCCTCGATCACCGATCGGACCAGGTCGTCGACGCCCAGCATCGACCGCAGCCGCCTGCGGTGGCGCTCGTCGACCCGGTCGATGTCCTCCTGCGTCAGCGAGGGCAGGGAGCGCAGCCACAGCGGCTCCTTGCTCACGTCGGCCTGGTTGAACGACGGCGTGCGCGGCGCGGTGACCTCGGGGAGGTCGGCGACGTGCCGGACCGCCGGGTTGGCCGGGTTGTGCGGGCCGATGGGCGTCAGGTAGAGGAAGAACGGCTCGTCGGCGCCGGTGATGAAGTCGCGGGCCTTGTCGGCCAGCACGTCGGACAGGTAGTCCTCCTCCGACCAGCCGTAGTCGTACAGGTCGCCGTTCTCGTTGAGGCGGTAGCCGTACTCCTCGTAGAGCTTGCGGACCGGGACGTCCCATTCGTCCCAGCCGGGCGGGACGTAGGCGGCGTCGGCGGTGGCGCCGGGATAGTGGTTGAGGAACTTGCCCATCAGCGCGGTGCGGTAGCCGGCCTGCTGCATCCAGGTGCCGATCGTGGAACGTTCCAGATCGAGGGAGTGGAAGCGGTCGAACCCCCCTTCGGGGGCGGTGTTGGTCAGGACGCCATGGCTGTGGACGTACTGGGAGCGCAGGATCGACGTGCGCGATGGGCAGCACCAGGAGTTCGTCACGAAGAACCGGCTGAAGGAGGTGCCCTTCGCCACCAGCTCCGAGTTGATGGCAGGGAAGTAGGGCAGCGTGCCGCTCTCCAGGTCGTCGGCCATCACGAACACGATGTTCGGCCGCGAGGCGCTCACGGCCATCGTCGGCTCGGCCGCCGGCGACAGCAGGAGCAGCAGGCAGAAGAGACGGCAGAGACTCTTGAGCACAATGTCTGATCTCCCCGGGAGATCACGCATTGACACTGCGGCCTCGGTAATGGAACTTTATTCCGGAGGTGCGTATGAAGCTCGGCCTGAACCTCGGTTACTGGCAGCGCGACGCCGACGACGCCACGGAGACCGTCCTCGCCGCCGAACGACTCGGCTACGACTCGGTGTGGACCGCCGAGGCGTACGGCAGCGACGTGTTCACCCCGCTGGCCTGGTACGGGGCGCGTACGAGCCGGATCAAGCTGGGCACGTCGGTGGCGCAGATCTCGGCCCGCCCGCCGGTCACGACCGCGATGACCGCGATGACGCTCGACCATCTGACCGGCGGCCGGCTGCTGCTCGGCATCGGCGCCTCCGGCCCGCAGGTCGTGGAGGGCTGGTACGGGCAGCCGTTCGCCAGGCCCCTGGCCAGGACCCGCGAGTACGTCGAGATCATGCGCCGCGTGTGGCGCCGCGAGGAGCCCGTGACCAGCGACGGCGCCCACTACCCGCTGCCCCTGCCGGGCGGCCTGGGCAAGCCGCTCAAGCTCATCACCCACCCGCTGCGCCGCGACATCCCCGTCTACCTCGGCGCGGAGGGCCCGAAGAACGTCGCCCTGGCCGCCGAGGTCGCGCAGGGCTGGCTGCCGCTGTTCGCCTTCCCCGGCAAGATCGAGGAGATGTACGGCGACGCGCTGGCGGGCCGCGCCCCCGGCTTCGAGATCGCCGCCATGGTGATGGTCGTCATCTCCGACGACGTCAGGGCCGCCCTCGACGGCGTCAAGATGATGCTCACGCTCTACATCGGCGGCATGGGCGCCAAGCAGCGCAACTTCCACGCCGACATCATCGGCCGCATGGGCTTCGCCGCGGCGGCCGAGCACATCCAGGCGCTCTACCTGGCCGGCCGCAAGGACGAGGCGTTCCGGGCGATCCCCGACGAGCTGGCCGACGGCATCTCGCTCGTCGGCCCGCCCGGCCGGATCAGGGAACGGCTCGAACTGTGGCACAAGAGCCCGGTCACCAGCCTGCTGGTGATGGGACCGCGCGACGAGCAGTCGCTGCGCACGGTCCGCGACCTCGTGCTCGGCTGATCCGCGCCGGGCCAGGGAGTCAGTCCGGCCGGGGCGCCGGGTCTTCGGTCACCGAGCGCAGCAGCGGCCTGCTCAGCGCGCCCGCGCCGATCACCCCCGCGAAGCCGGCGCCCACGCAGACCAGCAGCGTGACCACGCCGCTCGTGCTCACTGCGCCGATCATGAACGGCATCGCGCAGAACGCGCCCACCAGGATCGCGCCGCCGCCCATCACGGCCATCGGGATCAGCGTCTCGGCCCGCCGGGCCCGGTCCAGGACCTCCAGGGGCGTGCCCGCCAGCCGCAGCAGCGCGTACGTCTGCCGCCGGTCCAGCACCGACGAGGCCGCGGTGATGCCCGCGCTGGCGATCGCCACCAGGAACGACACCGACAGCACCACGATCGTGCCCACCCGCACGTCGGCCAGGATCTGCAGGCCGAAGCGCTGGTCGTCGGCCTTCGTCGTCGGGGTGCGCCCCGGCACGAGGTCGCTCAGCGCGGTGCGCGCCCGGTCCACCACGACGTCGTCGGCGCCGCTGCCGAGCGCCGCGACCACGGTGTGCTTGACGGTCTTCACCGTGGCCGTGATGCCCGCCCGCGCGAGCCGGTCGCGGGCCTGGTCGGCCACCTTCGCCGTCTCCCCCACCGGCGCCACGACGCTGAGCTGGGCGGGCCCGGCGTCCCCGCCGAACGCGCCCGGGCTGAGCAGGCCGAGGAACCCGGCCACGAAGCCGGTCAGGGCCACGCCGCTGACGGTCCGCCAGGCCGAGCGCGGATCGTCCACCAGCCTGCGGGCCGCCAGCAGCCGCGCGGGCCGGCGCGCGGTCCCGGCCGCGACCTTGCCGATGAGGCCGACCACCCACGGTCCGGCCAGGTTCAGGCACAGGAACGCCAGCCCGAGCGCCACGGCCACGAGCGCCACGCTGGTCCCCCTGGTGAGCAGCGGGAAGACGGCCAGCACCGCGAGCAGCGCGAGCACGCGGACGAACCGCATGCCGGGCGGCGTCTCCCGCTTGGCCACGCCGAGCGGGCTGACCACGACCCGGCGCAGCCCGACCACCGCCGACAGCCCCACCAGCAGCGGCACCGCGACCAGCACGCCGGCCAGGATCAGCAGGTTCGGGAACAGGTCGGCGACGAACCAGGTGCCGCCCTGGATCGGGATGCGCGCCAGCAGCGGCACGGCCGCCCCGAACGCGACGGCCCCGGCCAGGGCCCCGGCGAAGGCGACCAGCACGGCCTCGGCCACGGTCATGCCGACCACCTGGCCCGGCGTCGCGCCGATCAGCCTGAGCGCGGCCAGCCGCTGGTCGCGCCGGGCGACGGTGAGCCTGGCCGCCGCGCCGCCGAACACCAGCAGCGGCACCACCATGAGCACGCTGGCGATCAGCGCCAGCACCTGGTACGCCTCGGCGTCCTCGCTGGGCGTGCCCGCCAGGGTCGCGACCTTGACCGGCGGCTTGCCGAGGATCCAGTCGTCGCTGCGCTCGGCGGTCATCGCGGGCGCGTCCGGCGCGTGGCCGACCACCGCGACCAGCTCCTCGGGCTGGACCAGCGCCTCGTCGCCGAGCACGCCCTTCGGCGCCGGGTAGCGCTTGGCCAGCCGGTCGGCGGGCAACTCGGCGGCCAGCTCGGACAGGGCGGGCGACAGCCACACCTCGCCGGGGGCCGGGAAGCGCGGCATGCCGGGCGGGGCGGGCGCCCCCGGCTTGAGCGCGGCCAGGTCGACGACGGTGATCGTCCTGCCGTCCACGTAGTCGAAGCGGGAGGCCTCGACGGCCACCGCGTCCTTCTGGGCCGCCGCCACGGGGTTGCGCCAGGCGCTGCGGTCGGCCCTGGCGCCGAAGGCGACGTTCGCGGCGACGGCGAACAGCAGCAGCGCCGTGGCCACCGCGACCGCGCCGAAGGTGAGCCAGGTGCCCAGCATGCCCCTGCGGCCGCCGCCCTTGAGCAGCCGCCAGGTCAGGTCGAGGTTCACGCGGTCACCCCGTGGGCGAGCAGGCGGCCGTCGCGGACCTCGACCGTGCGGTCGCACCAGGCGGCCACGTTGGGGTCGTGCGTGACGACGATCAGGCAGGCCCCGTTGTGCCTGGTCGCCTCGGTGAGCAGACGCATGGTGTCCTGGCCGGTCTGCTGGTCGAGCGCGCCGGTCGGCTCGTCGGCGAAGACCACGGCGGGCTTGCTCACCAGCGCCCTGGCGATGGCCACGCGCTGGGCCTGGCCGCCGGACAGCTCGCCGGGCCGCCGGGTCTCCATCTGGTGCAGGCCGAGCAGCGGGAACCACTCGCGGGCCTGCCGTACGGCCTGGGCGCGCGGCACGCCGCCCAGCATGAGCGGGAGCGCCACGTTCTCCTCGGCGGGCAGCTCCGGCAGGAGCTGCCCGAACTGGAAGACGAAGCCGAAGCGGGTGCGGCGCAGGGCGCTGCGCTGGCGCTCGCCCATGGCGTCGATGCGCTGGCCCAGCAGGTGGACCTCGCCGTCGTCCGGCTTCATGATCCCGGCCAGGCAGTGGAGGAGGGTCGACTTGCCGGAACCGCTCGGGCCCATGATGGCCACGGCCTCTCCCGCCCGTACCGTGATGTCCACGCCGCCCAGGGCGACCGTCTGCCCGAACCGCTTGGCCAGGGCTCGTCCAACAAGCACGTCGTTCATGGCCCCAACCCTTCCGTGGCGGGGGTGGCGGCGGATCGGCCGTGCGTCCATTTCGGCCTCGGCCGAACGGCTGATCCTTAGAGTTGAGGCGTGACTATTCGGGTTCTCATCGCCGACGACCAGCAGCTGGTGCGCACCGGCTTCCAAATGATCTTGGACGCTCAACCGGACATGGAGGTCGTGGCCGCCGTGGCCGACGGCGCCGAGGCCGTGGCCGAGGCCAGGCGGCTGCGGCCGGACGTGTGCCTGCTCGACATCAGGATGCCCAAGCTCGACGGGCTGGAGGTGACCCGCGTGCTGGCCGGGCCGGGCGTGGAGAACCCGATGCGGGTGGTCATCGTCACCACCTTCGACCTCGACGAGTACGTCTACGGCGCGCTGCGCGCCGGGGCCACCGGCTTCCTGCTCAAGGACAGCGGCCCCACGCTGCTCATCGAGGCGGTCAGGGCCGCCGCCGGAGGCGACGCGCTGGTGTCGCCGTCGGTCACCGTACGGCTGCTGCAGCACCTGACCCAGCCCAGGCGGGCGGCCGAGCCGCCGAACGGCCCGCTGACCGAGCGCGAGCTCGACGTCGTGCGCCTGGTGGCCAGGGGACGCACCAACCAGGAGGTGGCCGCCGAGCTGTTCGTGTCGCTGTCGACGGTGAAGACGCACCTGGGCAGCATCCAGGCGAAACTCGGTGTCCGCAATCGGGTGGGAATCGCAGCTTGGGCGTGGGAATCCGGCGTGGTGAGCTGATTAACAGCGGTGCTCACGGGATACAAGTGAGTCAGAACCTCAGCGCATGGCCCGGGGGGAGAACATCGTGCGCTACGCCCAGGCACCGCCAACCAAAGCTGCTTCCGCCGTATATGTGACGCTTGCCGCGCAGGTCCTCTCCCTGGGCGCCCTCGTGGTCTTCGAGCGGTCCCGCGGCCGTCATCTCGCCGTCCAGCTCGCCGCGTTCGGCGGCCGTCCCCACGGGGCGCAGGCGGAGGCGGTCGTGGGGGCGGTGACGACGTTCGCGGTGCTGATGATGCTGGTCGCGGGCACCTCCGTCGCCGCCGGGGCCGCCTACGTCACCTGGCTGGTGCGCGCCCGTCAGGTGAAGGACCGTTCCAGCCCCACCGGGCCGGTCGCGGCCGCGTGGCTGATCCCCGTCGTCAACCTGGTCGCGCCCGCGTTGCTGGTCGACGACATCTGGCGGCGGGCCAAGCCGCCGTCCGGGCGGCGCGGGCGGTGGCTGGTGCTGCTGACGGCGTGGTGGCTGAGCTGGCTGGGCATGCTGACGCTGGTCACGGTCCGCCTCCCGCTGGAGTCCGCCTCCGACGGGCTGACCGGGGTGGGGTTGCTGGAGCTGGGCGGCGCGGTGGTGGCGGCCCTGCTGTGCGCCGCCACCGTCCGCGAGGTCACCCGCGTCCAGCGGCTCGACGTGGCCGGACGGCTGCGCGATGCGGTCGCCGAGTCCGCGCCCGGCCCCGAGGTCGTGACCCGGCTGACCACCCGGCCCGCCCACGGCTCGGCCCCGTTCGGCCACACCGGCTGACGACCGCCGGCCGGGTACGGGGTCAGGCCGCCGTCGGGCCGGAGCTGCCGGGGCTGGCGTGCCAGAGCTGCCGGGGCGGGGCGGCGATGGCGGGGCCGAGGTCGGAGTAGGGCGAGAGCCGGAAGCCGTTGGCGTACTCGATCCTGCGTCCGCCGACGCCGGGCCGCTCTTCGGGGGCCCGGTCGAGCAGCGCGCGGACGGCCTCCACGCCCTCCGCCCGCCACAGCGCGTCCAGGTCGGTCAGGTTCCAGCAGTCGACGGCGCGCATGGAGACCGCGCGGGCCCCCGTACGGCGGACCACCCCCCTGGCCAGCATGAGCCACGAGCCGAACACCGTCGCCGCACACCTGCCCTGCACCGACTCGAAGAAGGTCAGGTCGACCGGCCCCGTCGAGTCGTCGAGGGTGGTGAAGATGACCCGCTGCCCCGAGCGCACGGCGGGCGTCTGGGTGGCCACCTTCACCCCCGCGACCAGCACCTCCGCGCCGTTGCGCTGGGCGAGCAGGTCCTTGGAGCGCACCACCCCGAGCGCGTCGAGCAGCTCGTCGTGGAAGCTGATGACGTGCCGGCTGACGTCGATGCCGAGGATCTCCAGCTCGGCCTCGACCATCTCCGTCTCCGTCATCTCGGGCAGCTCGCCGGGCGGCAGGTGCTCGCCGAAGCCGAGCGGCAGCTGCGTGGACGGCGGCTCGGCCCGGGGGCGCGGCGGCGCCGCGGTGTAGCGCCTGGACCGGGGCGCGGCCGAGCGCACGCCGATCGACGACGCCCGCTCCAGCGCCCCCACCTGGGCGATCAGGTCGCGCCGGGTCAGCTCGCCCGGACGCCAGCGGGGGCCGCCTGGACGCAGGCCGTGCAGCGCGTCGAGGCCGCCGACCTGGACGATGCGCTCGATGGTCGGGCGCGAGGGCCTGGCCCGGTCCCAGAAGTCGGCCAGCGACGTGTACGGCTGCCCGGCCACCATGCGTTCGACCTCGGCCTCGCTCACCCCCTTGATCGCCGAGAACGGCACCCGCAGCGCGTAACCGCGGCCGATCTCCCCGATCCTGAACTCCTGACGCACCGGACGCCGCTCCTCCCCCAGTTCCGACGGGCTCACCCGGAGCCGCAGCGGCGGGCGCGGGCCGAGCCGTTCCACCCGCCAGTCCTTGCCGGACCCGTTGACGTCGAGCGGCAGGATCTCGACCCCGCACTGCCGGGCCTCGTCGATGATGACGCGCGGCGGGTACATGCCGGGCTCGTGGGTGAGCACCCCGGCGAAGAACGCCGCCGCGTGGTGCCGCTTGAGCCAGGCCGACTGGTAGGTGGGCAGCGCGAACGCCGCCGCGTGCGCCTTGCAGAACCCGAAGGCGCCGAACGCGTCGAGCACCTTCCAGGCCCGCTCCACCGCCGCGTCGCCGAACCCGTTGGCCCTGGCCAGCGGCACGAACGCCTTGCGCACCCGCTCCCGGCCCTCCGGCGTGCCGAGGGTGCGCCGCAGGGTCTCGGCGAAGGACAGGTCGCGTCCCGTCATCACCGAGATGATCTTCAGCACCTGCTCGTGGAAGACGACCACGCCGTGCGTCTCCTTCAGCGCCTCGCGCAGCCGGGCGTGCGGGTAGTACGGCTGCCGCCACCCGTGCCTGGCCTCCAGGTAGGGGGTGACCATGTCGGAGTTGACCGGCCCCGGCCGGAACAGGGAGATGTCCACGATCAGGTCGTGCATCCGGCGCGGCTCCAGCTTGGCCACCAGCTCCCGCTGGCCCGGCGACTCGATCTGGAAGCAGCCGAGCGTGCGGCTGGCGCAGATCATGTCGTAGGTCTCCTGGTCGTCGTGCGGGACGTACTCGACGCCGGGGTCGTCGCCGGCCTGCTCGTCCAGCCTGACCTCGATGTCGTCCACGCGTTTGATCTCGCTCAGCGTGTACGCCATGGCCGACTGCATCCGCACGCCCAGCACGTCCAGCTTGAGCAGGCCGGCCTCCTCCACGTCGTCCTTGTCGAACTGGGACATCGGGAACTCCAGCAGGCTGCGTTCCACCGGCGTCCTGTCGCGCAGGCCCGAGTTGCCGACCAGCACGCCGCACGGGTGCAGCGCGATGTGCCTGGGCAGGCCGTCGAGCTTCTCGGCCAGCCGGAACACCCGGTCGAGCCCGGCCTCGCCGAGCCGGCTCTCGCGCAGCTCGGGCAGGTCGGCCAGGGACGCGGTGATCTGCCTGGCCCTGATGTGCGGGAACGCCTTGGCGATGGCGTCGATCTCGTGCGGCGGCAGGCCCATCGCGCCGGCGACGTCCCTGATGGCGCTGCGCGCGCGGTAGGTCTCCATCATGGACACGCAGGCCACGCGGGCCTCGCCGTAGCGTTCGAAGATGGCCTTGTAGCAGTCGAGCCGGCGGGCCGACTCCACGTCCACGTCGATGTCGGGCAGGCCGACGCGGCCCTCCGACAGGAAACGCTCCATGAGCAGGCCGTGTTCGAGCGGGTTCACCTCGCCGATGCCGATGAGGTAGTTGACCAGGCTGCCGGCGCCCGAGCCGCGGATGGCGCAGCGGATGTCCATGCCGCGGATCATGTCGGTGATGCCGGCCACGGCGATGAAGTACCCCGACAGGCGCTTGCGCTCGATGACGTCCAGCTCGGCCCGCAGGCGTTCCCTGGCCTCCCCCGAACGGTCGAGGCCGCGCCTGACCAGGCCGTCCTCGACGCGGTTGCGCAGCAGCGGCACCGGGTCGCGGCCGACCTCGGGCAGGTTGAGGTCGGGCGGGTCGTTCCTGAGCGCGAGCAGCCGCAGCGGGTCCATCGAGCACGCCTCGGCCAGGCGCCTGGTGGTGGACAGCAGCCGGGCCACCCGCTCCCGGTCGGCGCCGCAGACCTTGGCCGCCACCTGCCACATCTCCTTGGTGCTCTTGAGGTAGGCGTGCGAGGTGGTGCTCTCCAGGTGCCGCGGGTGCAGCGGGACGAGCCGGCGGGCCGCGTCGAGCACGTCGCCGACCTGGTGGTCGGCCGGGTCGAGGTAGCGGGCGGCGTTGGTCAGCACGGCCGGCACGCCGGCGGACTCGGCCAGGCCGAGCATGCGGACGGCCGTGATGGCGTCGCGGAAGCCGTACTGGTCGACCAGTTCGATCACCACGCCGGGGACGGCGGCGCGCCACCAGCCGAGCAGCGTCCTGGCCTGCTCGTCGCGGCGTTCGGCGATCGCCCGGCCGACGTCGGAGCGCGGCCCGAGCAGCACCACGAGCCCGTCCTCGGCGCCGAACCCGTGGTCGCCGCCCGCCGGCCCGGCCCAGGCGCCGACCAGCTCGCGGGTCACCTTGGGCGCGCCGCGCTCGCCGGCGGCGTGCGCGGCGGTGACCAGGCGGCACAGCCGCGACCAGCCGCCGGAGCGGGCCAGCACGGTGACCCGGTCCTCGGCGTCCGGCCCGGTCCTGGGCCGCGGCGCGCGCATGCCGGGCGCCGCCGGGACGGCCGGGACGTCGAGCGCCAGGTTGACGCCGACCACGGGGGCGATCCCGGCGTCCGCGCACGCCTGGACGTGCTTGACCACGCCGTAGAGCCCGTCGCGGTCGGTCAGCGCGAGGATGTCCATGCCGTGTTCGACGGCCCGTTCCACCAGGGCGTGCGGGAAGGCGGTGCCGTACCTCATGGAGTAGGCCGAGGCCACGTCGAGGTGCGGGAACGGGGGCGCCATCAGTCCCACGCCCGCAGCAGCAGCCAGCCGTCGCCGGCGGTGTCGTAGCGCAGCTCGTACGAGCCGACCTCGCGCCCCGGGCTCGCCTCCACCCGCCAGAAGCGGCGCTCGCCGGGGTCGCCCTCGCCGGTCTTCCACCACTCGCGCGCCACGACCCAGTGGTCGAGCACGTTGCGGACGAGGTAGAGCCGGTCGCGCCAGACGAACTGGGTCGGCTCGCCGTCTCTGGTCCACACCTCTATCGGATCGCCATAGAGTCTGCTCAAGACGCTTCTCCCCGCGGCTCTGGTTCCTTTGCTGAGCCACCCGGGGGAAGACGGGCGCTTATGTATCGAACATATGTTCTTACGGCCCGAAGCGCAAGTCGCCCGCCCGCCGCGTCAGGGGGTTGGCGCCGATCGAGTTGCGGATGCTGAAGGTGACGCTGCCCGCCCGGTAGCGGTCGTCGGAGGACTCCACCGGGCGGCCCTCGTGCGTGGTGGTGACGCGGCGCTGGCGCAGGAGCGGGCTGCCGCGCCGCACGCCCAGCAGCCGGGCGTCCCCCGCACCGGCGGGCACGGCGTCGATGAGGTGCTCACCATAGGCGAAGATCAGGCCGACGGACTCGTACAGGGCCTCGGTGACGGACGCGCAGTCGGCGGCCAGCGCCTCGACGGCGGGGGCCACCCACTCGGCGTAGACGGTCCGCTCGACCAGGACGGGCTCGCCCTCCAGCGAGCGCAGGCGCAGCACCTCCAGCACCTCGCCCCCGCCGAACCTGGCGGACTCGGGCGCGGTGGCGGCCCGGCGGCGCTGGGAGATCACCTGGCCGCCGATGCGGTAGCCGTTGGCCCTGGCCCACTGGGCGAAGCTGTGCAGCTCGGCGAAGCTCTGGCTGCGCGCGTTGCCGAGCACGATCCGCCTGGCGCCCTGCCTCGACCCCACCAGCCCCTCGGCGACCAGCACGGCCACCGCCTGCCGCACGGTCCCACGCGCCGCCCGGTGCCGGGTGGCCAGCTCGGCCTCGCTCGGGAGCTGGGAGCCGACCGGGTACGCGCCCGCCAGGATGTCATCACGCAGCTCAGCGGCTATCCGTTCATAGCGCGCAACCATTCGCGACCTTCTCCATTCACGAAAGAGCAATGTTTATGCGACTTACTGGTGCTCGCTTGTTTGTACAAGTTCCCTTAGGTTCTTTCCACACCCCCCGGAGAGTGGAGGCGACGTGTTCACACCTCGCGCCCGTACGGCCGGCGTCATCGCGGCCCTTACCGTTGTCACCGCG
>NZ_JBSFGJ010000282.1:0-12355 GCF_053596515.1 Nonomuraea sp. NPDC001684 | reverse complement strand
CGGGCTGCCAGGCGCTCACCGTGGCGGCGCTCGCGCTGCTGGTCAACTACTACTTCGGCTTCTACGCCTCCTGGGCCGACCTGCTCGGCGCCGACACCGGCGCCGCCCAGATCACCGTCGCCGGGGCCGCGGCCGGGCTGCGGGTGCTGGACAGCCGGGCGGTGCCGGGCGGGCGGATCGAGGAGGTCGTCCTGCCGGGCGCGACCACGCGGCTGAGCGAGGAGGCGTACGTGTTCCTGCCCTCGGCCTACTTCAAGGACCCCCGGCGCAGGTTCCCCGCGATCCTCGCCCTGACCGGCTACCCCGGCGACCCGCGCAACCTCATGACCCGCCTCGACCTGCCCGGACGGCTGGCCCACGCCATCGCCCTGCACCAGGTCGAGCCGGCCGTCCTGGTCATGATGCGGCCGAGCGTGGTGCTGCCGCGCGACACCGAGTGCGTGGACGTGCCGGGCGGCCCGCAGGCGCTGACGTACTTCGCCACCGACGTCCGGCAGGCCGTGACCGCGCACTACCGGGCGGCGGCCGGCCGCGACTCCTGGGGCGTGCTCGGCGGCTCGACCGGCGGCTACTGCGCGCTGAAGCTGGCGATGAGCCGCCCCGACGCGTTCTCCGCCGCCGTCTCCCTGTCGGGCTACTACAAGACGATCGTGGACGGCACCACCGGCGACCTGTTCCACGGCGACAAGGCGCTCGCCGACCGCAACGACCTGATGTGGCGCCTGGCCCGGCTGCCCGCGCCACCCGTGGCCGTGCTCGTCACCAGCAGCAGGAAGGGCGAGGCCGACTACCTGCCGACCGAGCGCTTCCTGAACGCCGTCAAAGCGCCCATGCGGGCCTCGTCGCTGATCCTGCCCAGCGGCGGCCACAACTTCAACACCTGGAACCGGGAGCTGCCGCAGGCGCTGCCGTGGCTGGTCCAGCAGCTCGCGGTGCCCGCCGCGGCCCCCTGATCGAGGGACCGGATCGGGGCGGGGTGGTTCGTCCGCGCGCCCACGGGGGAGTAGATCTCTCCGTGACCGACGTGTACGCCACCGCCGCAGACCTCGACCTCGCTCCGGCCGGGTTCGTCCGGGCCATCGAGGAGCTGCCGCTGGTCGACCACCACGTCCACGGCGTGGTGCCGCGCGACCTGTCGCGCACCGCGTTCGAGGAGCTGATCACCGAGTCCGACCGGCCGGTGCCGGAGTGGATGACGCAGTTCGACTCCCAGACGGGGTACGCCATCCTGCGCCACTGCGCGCCCGTCCTCGGCCTCGAACCGCACTGCACGCCGGAGGAGTACCTGGCCAGGAGGGCCCGGCTGGGCGCCGGCGAGGTGAACCGGCTGCTGCTGGGCGCCACGAACGTGGCCCACTACCTGGTCGAGACCGGCTACCGGGGCGAGGAGCTGGTGGGCCCGTCCGGCATGGCCGAGCTCACCGGCGCGCCCGCCGACGAGGTGGTGCGGCTGGAGACGGTGGCCGAGCAGGTCGCGGCCGGCGGCTGCGACGCGTCCTCCTTCGCCGACGCGTTCGCGCGGGAGCTGTGGGAGCGCACCGGCGGCGCGCGCGGGCTCAAGAGCGTCGCCGCCTACCGCCACGGCCTCGACCTCGACCCCGAGCCGCCGAGCCGGGCCGAGGTCGCCGAGGCGGCCGGGCGCTGGCTCCGGTCCGGCGGCGGTAAGCTGACGGAGCCGGTGCTGCTGCGGCACGTGATCTGGGCCGGGATCGAGCGAGGGTTGCCGATCCAGTTCCACACCGGCCTCGGCGATCCCGACCTCGACCTGCGCCGGGCCGATCCGCTGCTGCTGCGCGGCCTCGTCGAGCGCGCGGAGCCGACCGGGGTGCCGCTGGTGCTGCTGCACTGCTACCCCTTCCAGCGGCACGCGGGGTTCCTCGCGCAGGCCTATCCCAACGTCTACTTCGACGTGGGGCTCGGCGTGACCTACACCGGGGCCCGCAGCGTGGCGCTGGTGGCCGAGAGCCTGGAGCTGGCGCCGTTCGCCAAGATCATGTTCTCGTCCGACGGATGGGGACCGGCTGAGCTGCACCACCTCGGCGCGGTGTTGTGGCGGCGGGCGATGGCGCGGGTGCTCGGCCGGCTCGTGGTGGACGGCGAGTGGTCGGCCGGGCAGGCGATGCGGGTGGCGGCGATGGTCGGGGCGGACAACGCGCGACGCGTCTACGGACTGGGAACACGGGAGGAGAGCACGGGGTGAACGACTTCGGGGGCCGTACGATCAACAGGCCCGTCGACGGAGCCGTCATCGGGACCGGCGGCGTGGAGAGCGCCGCCTACGCGGCGCTGCGGGAGGGCCTGCTGCGGGAGCTGCCCGCGGCGCAGGCGCTGCGCCGCCAGCTGCACGCGGAGCCCTGCCTGTCCGGGCAGGAGGGCCCGACGCGGGACCGGCTGCTCGGCGCGCTGCCCGCCGGGGAGGTCGAGCACGTCGCAGGCACGGGCGCGGTCCTGCGCATCGGCGGTCCCGGCCCGGCGGTCGGCGTACGCGGCGAGCTCGACGCCCTGCCGCTGACCGAGCGCACCGGCGTCGAGTGGGCCGCCCCCGAGGGCGCGATGCACGCCTGCGGCCACGACGTGCACATGGCGGCCGTGGTCGCCCTGGCCAGGACCCTCGACCGGCTCGGCGCCGATCCGCCCCTGCTGGTCGTGCTGCAACCGCGAGAGGAGGGCTTCCCCTCCGGCGCCTCCGACGTCGTGGGGTCGGGCGCGCTGCACCGCCACAAGGTCGGCGCCATGATCGGCGCGCACGTGCAACCCCTGCTGGCGGAGGGCACGGTCGCCTCCGTGCCGGGGGCGGTCAACGCCTCCTCCGACGAGTTCAGGGTGGTCGTCAGGGGAGCGGAGGGCCACGCCGCCTACCCCCACCTCACCAGGGACCCGGTGGTGGCCATGGCGCAGGTCATCGTCACCGCCCAGCAGGTCGTCAGCCGGGTCGCCGACCCGATGACGCCCACCGTGGTCACCTTCGGCACGGTCAACGCCGGCACCGCGCCCAACGCCGTCCCGGGCGAGGCCGTGGCCAGGGGGACCCTCCGGGCGATGTCCGAGAACTGGCGCCAGGAGCTGCACGAACGTTTCACCCAGGTGGTCGAGGACGTCGCCAGGGCGTGCGGCTGCGTGGCCGAGGTGACGATCCTGCCGGGCGAGCCGGTGCTGGTCAACGACACCGGGCTGGCCGTGCGCGCCGGCGGGCTGCTGCGCGGCCACGGCTGGGCCGTGGACGGCGGGCTGCGCTCGTGCGGGGCCGACGACTTCTCCCACTACGCCTCGGTGGCGCCGTCGCTCATGATGTTCGTCGGCGTGGACACCTCCGCCGGCCTGCACACCCCCGAGTTCCTGCCCGGCGACGCGGCCGTGGGCGCGGTGGCCGAGAGCCTGCTGGCCGGCTACCTCGCGGCCGCCTCCGCGCTGCCCGGCCCGGCCGGCGCGAACGGGATCCTGTTCTCCAGGAACGCCTGAGACCGGGCCCTGCCGGCGCCATTCCTCCAACAACCATGGCAGGGAAGTCCAAGCACCCCAGACGGGGCACCGCTGACGGAACCACCATCAACCCCTACTGTCGGAAGGGATGGATCTCGAAACCTTCGCCCCCGGTTCGGGCCGTCTCGAACCCCGCGCGGCACTCCGCTCCGACGCCCCCGCCCTCCACCTCGGCGGCCTGTGGCGCTTCCGCCTCTCACCCGTGGCCGACGTGCCCGACGACTTCGCCAGGCCCGGCTTCGACGACTCCGCCTGGGACGAGCTGCCAGTGCCGGCCCACTGGCCCCTGCACGGCCACGGCGCCCCCGCCTACACCAACGTCTCCTACCCCTTCCCCGTGGACCCGCCGCACGTCCCGGACGAGAACCCGACCGGCGACTACCGGCGCGCCTTCGACCTGCCGGACGGCTGGCGCGGCGGCAGGCTTCGCTTCGAAGGCGTCGACTCCTTCGCCAGGGTCTGGCTGAACGGCCACGAGCTGGGCTTCTCCACCGGCAGCAGGCTGCCCGTCGAGTTCGACGCCGGGCCGTGGCTGCGTCCAGGACGCAACGTGCTGGCCGTGCGCGTGCACCAGTGGTCGGCCGCCAGCTACCTGGAGGACCAGGACATGTGGTGGCTGCCCGGCATCTTCCGGGACGTCACCCTCACCCGGTCGGCCGCCGACGTGTTCGTGCACGCCGCCCACGACGGCCGGCTGTCCTTCGAGGCCGCCGAGGGCCTGCTGAGCATCCCCGAGCTCGGCGTGCGCGACCTGGCGCCCGGCGTCGAGATCACCGTCGAGGCCGAGCCGTGGACCGCCGAGACGCCCCGCCTGTACGAGGCCGTCCTCACCACCCCGCACGAGACCGTACGGCTGCGCGTCGGCTTCCGCACCGTCTCCGTCGAGGACGGCGTGCTCCTGGCCAACGGCCGCCCGCTGCTGCTCAAGGGCGTCAACCGGCACGAGTTCCATCCGGACCACGGCCGCGCGGTCCCGTACGAGACCATGCGCGAGGACGTGCTGCTCATGAAGCGGCACAACGTCAACGCCGTCAGGACCAGCCACTACCCGCCGCACCCCGCCTTCCTGGACCTGTGCGACGAGCTGGGCCTGTGGGTCGTCGACGAATGCGACCTGGAGACGCACGGCTTCGGCCAGGTCGGCTGGCGGCGCAACCCCACTGACGACCCGCGCTGGGCCGACGCCCTGCTCGACCGCATGCGCCGCATGGTCGAACGGGACAAGAACCACCCCAGCGTCATCATGTGGTCGCTCGGCAACGAGGCGGGCGTCGGCCGCAACCTCGCCGTCATGGCCGACTGGACGCGCGAGCGCGACCCGTCCAGGCCGCTGCACTACGAGGGCGACTGGTCGTGCGCCCACACCGACGTCTACTCGCGCATGTACGCCACCCACGCCGAGGTCGAGGCCATCGGCCGCGGCGAGGAGGACCCGCTCGACGACCCCGCCCTGGACGCGCGGCGGCGCGCGATGCCGTTCCTGCAGTGCGAGTACGCCCACGCGATGGGCAACGGGCCCGGTGGCCTGGCCGAGTACCAGGAGCTGTTCGAACGGTTCCCGAGGCTGGCCGGCGGGTTCGTGTGGGAGTGGATCGACCACGGCCTGACCGATCCCCGCCACGAGTACGCCTACGGCGGCGACTACGGCGAATCCGTCCATGACGGAAATTTCGTCATCGACGGCCTGGTGTTCCCCGACCGCACGCCCTCACCCGGCCTGCTGGACCTGAAGAAGGTCTTCGAGCCGGTGCGGTTCGAGTTCGGCGACGGCGTCGTGCGGGTGGTCAACCGGCACGACTTCCGCGACCTGGCCCACCTCGCCTTCGAGGCCGTCGTCGAGGACGACGGGCTCGAAGCCGCGCGGTTCCCGCTGGCGGTGCCGCCGTCCGGCGGCGAGGTGAAGCTGCCCGCCCTGCCTCCGCCGCCGGACGGCGCCGGGGAACGTTGGCTCACCGTCCGCGCCACCCTGACCGGCGACCAGCCGTGGGCCGCCGCGGGCCACGAGCTCGCCTGGTCCCAGACCCGCCTGCCGAGCCCCGCCCTTCCCGCCGCCGCCGGTGCGGGAGTCCGGCCGCAGACCTCCGGCGGGCGGCTGCGGCTGGGCGGCGGCGAGTTCGACCCGCGCACCGGCCGCCTGCTGCGCCTGTTCGGCCTGGACGTCGAAGGGCCGCGGCTCGACCTGTACCGCGCGCCCACCGACAACGACCGCTACGGCGGGCTGGACCGGAAGTGGCGGCAGCTCGGGCTGCATCGCCTCACCCACCGCGTGGCCGGGATCGAGACGGGCGACGGCATCACCGTCCGCACCAGGGTCGCTCCCGCCGCCACCGACCTCGGCATGCGCGTCACCTGGGCGTGGACCGCCACGTCCGGCTCGCTCGACCTGTCCGTGGACGTCGAGCCGGAGGGCGAGTGGCCCGCGCCGATCCCACGGCTGGGCCTGCACCTGCTGCTGCCCGGCGAGCTCGGCCACGTCACCTGGTTCGGCCGGGGGCCGGGGGAGGCGTACCCGGACACCGGGATGGCCGCCCGCGTCGGCCGCTGGCACGCCACGATCGACGACCTCCAGACGCCGTACGTCCACCCCCAGGAGAACGGGCACCGGGCCGACGTGCGCTGGGCCCAGTTCGGCGGGACCGGGACGGGCGGCTTCAGGGTCCACGGCGACCCGATGTTCGGCCTGACCGCCCGCCGGTGGAGCACCGCCGAGCTGACGGCCGCCCGGCACCGCCCCGACCTGGTGCCCGGCGACCACGTCCACCTCCACCTGGACCTCGCCCACCAGGGCATCGGCACCGCCACCTGCGGCCCCGGCGCCCTGCCCCGCTACGACCTGCACGCCGCCCCGGCCGCCCTGCGCCTGCGCTTCACCCGGTCCTGACCCCGCAGGGCACCGGCCGGGGTCCCGCGACCCCGGCCGGGCCGCCCTCCAGGACGGGCGCCCTACAGCGGGATCCACTCCGTGGCGGTCGTGACCTCCTCCAGGACGGACGGGATCGGCTCGACGCCGAGCCCCGGCCCTGTCGGGACCTCCAGATGGCCGTCCACCAGCTCGAACGGCTCGGTCACGTCGGTCGCGAAGTAGCGGCGCGACCCCGAGGTGTCGCCCGGCAGCGTGAACCCGGGCAGCGCCGCGAGCGCCACGTTGGCGGCCCGGCCGAGACCGGTCTCCAGCATGCCGCCGCACCACACCGCGATGCCGTTGGCCCGGCACAGATCGTGGATGCGCCGCGCCTCCAGGTAGCCGCCGATGCGGCCCGGCTTGATGTTGATGATCGAGCACGAGCCGAGCGCGATGGCGGCCGCCGCGTGCTCGGCCGACTCGATGGACTCGTCCAGGCAGATCGGGGTGCGCAACTGGCGGGCCAGCCGGGCGTGCTGGACGAGGTCGTCGTTGGCCAGCGGCTGCTCGATCAGCAGCAGGTCGAACGCGTCGAGCCGGGCCAGCCGGCGGGCGTCGGCCAGCGAGTACGCCGCGTTCGCGTCCACCTGGAGCAGCAGGTCGTCGCCGAAGCGCTCGCGCACCGCGCGCACCGGCTCGACGTCCCAGCCGGGCTCGATCTTCAGCTTGATGCGGACGTACCCCTCCTCGACGAAGCCCGCCACGGCGTCGAGGAGCTGCGGGATCGAGTCCATGATGCCCACCGACACCCCGCACGGCACCCGGTCGCGGGCCGCGCCCAGGAAATGGCCGAACGACTCGCCGGAGGCCCGCAGCTGCGCGTCCAAAACGGCGGTCTCCAGCGCCGCCTTGGCCATGCGGTGGCCCTTGATCGGTTCGAGCGCGCGGCCGACGCCGTACGCGTCCAGGGTCGCCGGCAGGGAGGGCAGCAGGAACCGGCGGATCACCTCGGCGGCGCCGTCGACGTACTCGCTGGAGTAGAGCGGCTCGGACATGGCCACGCACTCGCCCCACCCCTCGGCGTCGGGGGTCACCACCCTGACCAGCAGGACGTCCCGGGCGGTCTCGGTGCCGAACGACGTGCGGAACGGCGCCACCAACGGCATCGCGATCCGGCGCAGCTCTACTCCTGTGATCTTCACACTCTCTCCAACTCGGTCGGCGCGCAGGTGCTCCCTGGCGACCGTACGACATGCGGCGACACCAGGGTTCGTGCCGGGCCACCAAAGGCCGGCGGTTCTTCGTCGCCGAGCCCCACAGCCCCGGGACGGCCTCAGACGACGATGCCGGGGGTGCGCGCGATCCGGATCCGGCACGGCGTGTCCTCGCTGAGCCGCACCGCCTCCAGCGGCACCGTCACCTCCGGCGTGCGGTACCGGCCGCCGGAGAACGCCGCCGCCAGGCGGGCCAGAACGGACTCGGCCGGCATCTGCCCGTCGATGGAGCTGGTGCCGTCGCGCCCGATCTCCGCCACGCACGCGCCCGGCTGCGTGGCCAGCGCCAGACCGGCGACCGTCGCCCCCGCCAGGGCGGACACGTCGCGCCTGGTCCAGCCGTAGTGCCACATGCCGGCCGCCACCACGGGCGCGGCCGGGCAGGCGGGCTCGGTGATCACCACGTCGAGCCCCTGGAGCAGCGCGGCGGCGATCTGTTCGGCGCCCCTGAGCGCCCCGGACCCGATTCGCAGGCCGGGCAGCTCGGGCAGCGGGCCGCCGAGCGTGTAGATCAGCTTGATGCCGGTGGTGAAGGGGCCAGGACCGCTGTCGTGCCAGCCACAGGCCACGACGCCGACCGACGGGGCGGCGCCCAGCGTGCCGATCCGCAGCATAAGGAAATGACTACCCTCTGCGGCCCCCGATCACACACCGTCATCCCCCCGGGCGGCGGATCCGGGCTGGTCAGCGCATGCTCCGGGCGTCGAGGGCGCGCAGCACCCGGGAGACCACCTGGGGGTCGGCCCGCGGGTCGCGGCGGGCGTCCAGCACGGCCTGCCGGGCGGCCGACATCATCTCCTCCTGCACCCGCCGCACCAGCCGGGCCCGCCGCGCCCGCTGCTCGAACGCCTCGCGCCGCTCGTCGTCGGCGGCCTCGGGGCTGATCCGCAGCCCGAGGTCCATCATGCGCCGGCCCAGCAGCTCGACCACCTCCTCGGGCAGGTCCTCGGCCTCGTCGATCTCCCGCAGCCGCCGCTTGGCCGCGTGGGCGGCCCGGATCGCCAGGCGCTTCTCCAGGTCGCGCTCGGCCGCCGTGTCGGCCTTGACGCCGAGCCGCGCCACCAGCCACGGCAGCGTCAGACCCTGCACCACCAGCGTCACCAGGATGACCGCGAACGCGATGAACACGATCACCGGCCGCTGCGGGAACGGCCGCCCGTCGTGGATCCGCAGCGGGATGGCCAGCGCCAGCGCCACGGACGCCACGCCACGCATGCCCGCCCACCACATGACGACGGTCTCGCGCCAGCTCATCGGCACCTCGGTGTCCTCGCGCCGGCCCTTCTTGGCCAGCCACGCGGCCGGCAGCAGCCACAGCAGCCGCACGACCACGACGACGCCCACCACGGCGGCGCTCCACCACAGCACCTCGCCGAACCGCCCGTGGACCGTGCCGAACACCGCGTGCAGCTCCAGCCCGATCAGCCCGAACGCGATCCCGGTCACCAGCGTGTCCACCACCTGCCAGAACGTGGAGGAGGCGAACCTGCCGAACACGTCGTCGGCGTCCCACATGCGGTCGCTGAGGTAGAAGGCGGTGGTGAGCACGGCCAGCACACCGGACCCGCGCAGCTCGTCGGCCACCGCGTAGCTCACGAACGGCACCACCAGCGACAGGCCCACCTGCAGCGTCGCGTCGCCCAGCAGCGCCATCAGCTTCCCGGCCGCCCAGCCCAGCGCGAACCCCGCCGCCACGGCCACCACGGCCGACAACACGAACTCGCCCAGCGCCCCCGGCCAGGAGAACACGCCGGTGACGACCGCCGCGACCGCCACGTGGTAGAGCACGATCGCGGTCACGTCGTTGAACAGGCCCTCGCCCTCCAGCAGCGACACCATGCGCCGCGGCAGGCCCAGCCGCCCGGCCACCGCCGTGGCCGCCACCGGGTCGGGCGGCGCGACCAGCGCGCCCAGCGCCACCGCCGCCGCCAGCGGCAGGCCGGGGACGAGCGCGTGCGCCGTGGCCGCCACGGCCGCCGTCGTCACGAACACCAGCGCCACCGCGAGCAGGAAGATCGGCTGCCAGTTCGCCGCGAACTGCCGCCAGGACGTACGCCGCGCCGCCGCGTACAACAACGGCGGCAGCAGCAGCGGCAGCACGATGGCCGGCGGGATGTCCACGTTCGGCACGAACGGCAGCACCGCCAGCAGGATGCCCAGCAGCGTCATCAGCACCGGCGCGGGCAGCCCCAGCCGCTCACCCAGCGGAACCGTGACCAGCGCGCCCAGCAGCACCAGCATGAGCAGCACGAACTGGTCCACGACGCCCCCCGGTGATCGTCGTCACCCAGCGTAAGCGCAGGCCGCCTCAGCGGTCGAGGACGTGCAGGGTGTGCGGCCGCGTGCCCAGCGGCACCGGCTCGGCGGCCGTGCAGGCCACCACGTCGGCCACCCGGGCGCCGAACAGGTCGGGCACGTAGATGGCCGGCTCCAGGCAGACCGTCATCCCGGGGGCGAACACCGTGTCCTCGCCGGCCCGCGGTCCCTCGTCGTGGCCGAGGCCCACGCCGCGGCCCACGTGCGGGGCGGCGAAGCGGCCGTACCCGCTGGCGTCGATGACCTCGTGCACCGTTCTGGCCAGCTCCGCGAACGGCACGGACGGCCGCAGTGCCGCCAGCGCCGCGCGGTGGGCGGCCAGCACCACCGAGTACATCGCCTCATAATCCTCCGGCGGCTCGGCGACGGCGAACACCCGGCCCGCCTCGGCGCAGTAGCCGTCCCAGCGGCCGCACACCGACACCAGCAGCGCGTCGCCCGGGTTGATCACGCGCCCGCCGGGCACGTGCTCGGGCCGCGCGGTGTGCTCGCCCGCCGACACGCGCAGCGAGATCACCTCCTCGCAGCCCGACTCCACGGCCAGCAGCCGCAGCCGGCGCGCCATCGCCCGCTCGGTCGCGCCGAACCAGGCCAGCTCGGCCGCCTGCGCCAGCACCGCCTCCGCCGCCGCGACCGCCCGGCCGAGCGCCGTCAGCTCGGCCGGGTCCTTGCGCAGCCGCAACGGCGCCAGCACCGCGGAGGCGGGCACCAGCTCGGCGGCGATCGCCAGCCGGAACAGCTCGCTCGCCCGCATCTCCGGGTCCACCCCGACCCGGCGCGCGGAGGCGGGCACCAGGCCCGCCGGGTCGCGGGTCTCGACGATCGCGTCGGCCGTCACCACGAGGAACACGCCCGGCCCGACGCCGCCGTCCGGCGCGGCGCCCTCCGGCAGGACGGCCTCAGGCAGGACGCCCTCAGGGAAGGCGCCTTCGGGGAGCGGGCCTTCGGGGGAGGCGCTCAGGAACCGGAAGTCGGGCGAGGGCCGCAACACCAGCACGTCAATGCCCTCCTGGGCCATCGCCCGCCGCACGGCCGCCACCCGCGCGGCGTGCCGCCGGCTCACGCCGGCTCGTGCAGCCAGCAGGCGACCGGCCCGAAGTCCGGCTCCTTCTCGCGGCACACCTCCATCACCAGCGGGCAACGCGGGTTGAACCGGCACCCGCCCGGCGGGTTCGCCGGATCGGGCACGTCACCGGCCAGCTCGGCGGGCAGCACGCCCATGCCGTCCGGCTTGGGGATGGCCCCCAGCAACGCCCTGGTGTACGGATGTTTCGGGTCGTCCCACACCTCGGCCGTCTCGCCCACCTCGACGATCTTGCCGAGGTACATGACGGCGATCCGGTCGGCGATCAGCCGCACCACCGACAGGTCGTGGCTGATGAACAGCAGCCCGGCCCCGGAGTCCACCGCGAGGTCGCGCATCAGCCGGGCCACCTGGGCCTGGGCGGAGGCGTCCAGCGCGGAGATCGGCTCGTCGCCGATGAGCAGCCGCGGCCGGGCCGCCAGCGCCCTGGCGATCGCGATGCGCTGCCGCTGGCCGCCGGAGAACTCGTGGGGGTGCCGTCCGGCGAACTCGCGCGGCAGGCCCACCCGCTCCAGCAGGTCGGCCGGGTCGGTACGGGTGTCGTCCGCGGTGCGCAGGCCGTCGGCGATCTGGTCGCCCACCCGGCGCCGCGGGTTCAGCGACGCGTACGGGTCCTGGAACACCATCTGGATGCCCGTGAGCTTCCTGCGCCGCAGGCCGAGCGGCGTGACCTGCTGCCCCTCGAACGCGATCGACCCGTGGGTGACCGGGTTCAGCCCGCAGACCGCCCGCGCCAGGGTGGACTTGCCGCACCCCGACTCGCCGACCAGGCCCACGACCTCGCCCGCCCGTACCGTCAGGCTGGCCCCCGCCACCGCCCGCACCACCGGACGCCCGGGGGAGCGGTGCTCGACGACCAGGTCCTCGATGTCCAGCATCAGCCCTCCACATCCGGAGCAGGATCAGGCACAGAATCAGGTAGGGACTCCAGCAGCGCGCGGGTGTAGGGGTGCTCGGGGTCGCGCAGCACCCGTCCGCGCGGCCCGGTCTCCACGACCAGGCCGTCCTTCATCACGCTCACCTCGTCCGCGACCGCCGACATGACGCCCAGGTCGTGCGTGACCAGCAGCACGGCCAGGCCCAGCTCGTCGCAGAGCCCGCGCAGCAGCCGCAGCACGCCCGCCTGCACGGTCACGTCCAGCGCGGTGGTCGGCTCGTCGGCGATCAGCACCTTGGGCGAGCAGGCCAGGGCGACGGCGATCGCGATGCGCTGGCGCATGCCGCCGGAGAACTGGTGCGGGAAGCGCCCGTACGCCTCCTCGGCGCCCGGGATGCGTACCTTGCCCAGCAGCTCGACCGCCCGCGCCTTCGCCTCGGCCTTGCCCAGGCCCAGGTGGTGGCGCATGTGCTCGGTGAGCT
>NZ_JBSFGJ010000281.1:0-12360 GCF_053596515.1 Nonomuraea sp. NPDC001684 | reverse complement strand
CACGGCGTGCACCATGCCGCGCACGGCCCCGCGCCAGCGCAGCGGCCACGGGCTCAGCTCGGCGGTGAAGCCGGACCAGTCGTAGTTGCAGCCGGGCACTACTGTCTCGGCGGCGCGCTGGCCAGGCTGGAGATCCGGGTGCTGTTCGAGGAGCTGCTGCCGCGCCTGTCGTCGATCGAGCTCGCCGGCGAGGTGCGCAGGATCCGCTCGAACTTCGTCAACGGCATCAGGGAGCTGCCGGTCAGATGCTCTCCAGGTGCTCCATGACGCGCCTGAGCGAGCCGGCCAGCTCGCGCCGCTGATCGCTGTCGAGCTCCTTGACCACGAACGCCTCCTGCCGGTTGAACTCCGGGAACAGCTCGCGCATCAGCCGCTCGCCGGTCGCGGTGAGCGCCAGCATGACCCGGCGGCCGTCCGTGGGATGCGGGAAGCGGCGCAGGTGACGGTAGGACTCCAGGGTCTTGACCACGCCCGTGAGCGTGCCCTTGGAGATGCCCGCCTCGGCGGCGACGTGGCGGGTCTCGCTCTCGCCCCAGATCCACACCACCCACATCACCACGAACCCCGTCCAGGTCAGGCCGGTGTCGCGCAGGACGGTCTGCTCCAGGTGGTTGCGGATGGCCGAGGAGGCCCGGTAGACGTTCGACACCGCCCACATGGCCTCGAAGTCGATGTTGAGGTCGCCCAGCCGCTGGCCGATGGCCTCCTCGGTCTGGCGCAGCGTGTGGTGTCCCGTCATGGCACGAAAGTATATTCGGTACCTAACAATCTTCACGTCCGCCGCTCACGAACGGGACCAAACGACCCGGCCGCCGAACACCGTCAGGTCCACCGGCGCGGCCACGACGTCGTCGTCCGCCGTCGCCGCGCTGACGCACAGGTCGGCGACCTTGCCCGGGGTGAGCGTGCCCTTCCAGCCCTCGGCGAAGTCCTGCCGCGCTCCGGCGATCGTATAGGTGGCCAGGGCCTCGGCGAGCGAGACGCCCTCGCCGTCGCGGTCGACCAGCGCCGCCACGCCCGCCCGCCAGTCCGGCGCGGTCACCGGCGCGTCGGAGCTGCACGCGGTCAGCACGCCCGCGTCGATCGCCGAGCGGGCCGGCCACTCCTGCTCGGCCGCCCGCGCGCCGAACAGCTCGCGCGTGGTGCCCGACTCCACGCGCTGCAGCACCGGCTGGAGGTTGATCCCGTAGCCCAGCTCGCCGAGCGTGGCCAGCGCCTGCTTCGAGGCGAACTGGCCGTGGATCACGTAGTGGCGGGGGTCGGCCCTCGGGTGCTCGCGGGAGATCGCGGCCAGCGCGTCCACGACGGCGTCCACGCCCCGGCTGCCCACCACGTGCACGCCCGCCTGCAGGCCGGCCACGTGCACCAGGCGCAGGATCTCGTCCAGCTCGGCGACCCGCTCGGCGTCCGTGCCGCCGTGCGTGCACAGCGAGCCGTGCCCGCCCGACGGGTACGCCTCCCGCATCCAGGCCGTCTCCGAGGGCGGGATCCCGTCGGCGAACACCTTCACGCCCAGCAGCCGGACCAGCCGCTCGTCCACGCCGTCCAGGTCGTCCGGCAGGCGGTCGAGGTAGGCGGCGGTGTCGGCGACCGAGGCGCCCGACATCGGGCTCGGCAGGCCCAGCACGCTCACCCGCGCGGTCAGCTCGCCGGCCCGGGCCAGCTCCGCGTACGCGCCCAGCACCCCCGGCCCCATGCCGCCCGCGAACGCCTCCCCGCCGCCCGGCCCGAGGCCCGGCTCGGTGAAGCTGGTGATCCCGGCCCGGTTCAGCTCGGCCACCACCTCGCGCAGCACCCGCGTCAGCCCGCCGGGCGGCGGCGGCACCAGGCGCTGGACGAGGCCCTGGTCCCCGTGGTGCAGCAGGCCGTCGCCGTCGTCGGGCAAGCCGGCCAGCCGGAGCGCGGCGGAGTTCGCCCACGTCGTGTGGCCGGAGAAGTCCTGGAGGAGGACGGGATGGTGGGGGGCGACGTCGTCCAGGTCCGTCCTCGACGGCGACCGGCCCTCGGCCAGCCGGCCGGGGTTCCAGCCGATCCCGCGCACCCACTCGCCGGGCCCGGCCGCGCGTACCGCGGCGGCGACCCGCTCCCGCACCTCGGCGATCGACCCCACCGCGACGTCCACGCAGAACGGCGGGCGGGTCAGGCCGTAGCCGCAGGCGTGCAGGTGGGAGTCGTTGATCCCGGGCAGCAGCACGCGGCCCCGCAGGTCCACCACCTCGGCCGCGCTCCAGCCGGCGGCGTCGCCGACGTGCGCGATCATGCCGTCGCGCACCGCCACGCCGGTCGCGTACGGCCGCGCCGGGTCCATGGTGAGCACCCGCCCGTTGACCAGCAAAAGATCCGCGTTCGTCATGAATCATCTCCCAAATAGGCGCGCCTGAGCGCGGCATCCGACTCGCGCAGCGGCGCGGGGTCGCCGCCGTAGGTGATCGCGCCGTGGGCCAGCACGTACGCGCTGTCGGCCAGGGCCAGGGCGGCGTGCGCGAACTGCTCGACCAGCAGCACCGCGCAGCCCTCGTCGGCCAGCCGCCGGATCACCGGCAGCAGCCGGCGCACGACGCCCGGGGCCAGGCCGAGCGACATCTCGTCGAGCAGCAGCGCCGCGGGACCGGTCCCGATGGCCCTGGCCAGCACCAGCATCTGCTGCTCGCCGCCGGACAGCAGCCCGGCCCGCACGTCGAGCCGCCGTTCCAGCTCGGGGAACAGCTCCAGCGCGCGCCCAGGGTCGCCGGCCAGGGCCAGGTTCTCGCGCGTGGTGAGCGTGGCGAACACGGCCCGGCCCTGCTCCACGTGCGCCAGGCCGTGCCGGGCCCGGTGGGTGCGCGGCCGGCCGGTCAGCGTGGTCCCGCCGAGGACGATCTCGCCCCCGGCGGCGGGCAGCACGCCCGAGACCGCTTCGAGCAGCGTGGTCTTGCCCGCGCCGTTCGGGCCGAGCAGGACGGTGACCTCCCCGCGCGCGGCGGTCAGCGTCACGCCCCTGACCACCGGCTGGCCGCCCCTGGCCACGGTCACGTCCCGCAGCACGAGGTCCATGGGGTCGCCTCCCGTCCGCCCGCTCACGCGGCGGGCTCCTGACCCAGGTAGGCCCGCAGGACGCCGGGCTCGGCGAACACCTCGGCGGGCGGGCCCTGGGCGATGACGCGGCCGAAGTCCAGCACGGTCACGCCCGTGCACGCCGCCCTGACCAGGTCCAGGTCGTGCTCGATGAGCAGGACGGCGGCGCCGTACCGGGCGGGAACCCGGCGCAGCCAGGCGCCCAGCCGTTCGCTCTCGGCGTGCCCGAGGCCGGCGGCGGGCTCGTCCAGCACCGCGACCGCGGGACGGGCCAGCAGCGTCCCGGCCACCTCCAGCAGCCGCCTGCTGCCCACGTCGAGCGCGGCGATCGGGTCGCCGGGCGCCGCCGCCACCAGCCCGGCCAGGCCCTCCGCCAGCTCGGCGTCGCTGAGGGCGCGGCGCGCGGCGAAGCGCAGGTACTCGCGCACCGACAGGCCCACCGGCACCCGGTCCTGCTGGAACGTGCGGCGCAACCCGGCCCTGGCGCGCCGGTGGACCGCCGTGCCGCCCCGGGCCCCGGCGACGGCCACGCCGCCGACCTCGACCAGGCCGCCGCCGGCGGGCACGAATCCGCTGATCGCGTCGACCAGGGACGACTTGCCCGCGCCGTTCGGGCCGACCAGCCCGTGCACCTCGCCGGCGAGCACGGTGAGGCCGACGCCGTCCACGGCCACGACCTGGCCGTACCGCACGCTGACGCCCTCGATCCGCAACGCCGGCGGCCGTCCGTCCGGGCCGGGCGCGGGGAGCTCGGGCGCCGCCGCCGCGGCGGGCACGTCCGGCCCGGCGCCGGACCCGCGCGAGCGGCGGGCACGGCGGGCACGGCGGGAGCGCAGGGCGGCGCGCAGGCCGTCGCTCATGCCCGAGCCCTGCGTCATCGCCTGCACCGCGCCCACCGCGAACACGACGTTCGCCCACTGCTGCGGCACGCCGAACCGCCGCAGCAGCTCGCTCACCAGCACGCCCAGCGCCCCGCCGACGAGCGCGCCCTCGGCGTGGTGGGCGCCCGCCATCACGGCCACGGCGTAGGCGACCAGCGACTGCCCCGGGTCGAAGTTGCGCGAGACCACCATGGCGAGCTGACCGGCCAGCAGCGCGCCCGACACGCCCGCGATGAAGGCGCTCACCGCGAAGGCGCTCAGCTTGGCCCCCGGCACGCTGGTCCCGGCCGCCGCCGTGGCCCGTTCGGACTCCTTGAGCGCCCGCCACGACGCCCCCAGCCGGGTCCGCCGCACCACCGCCAGCGCCACCGCCACCAGGGCGAAGACGCCGCAGCAGAACAGGAAGAACTGGCGGTCGGAGGTCAGCCCCGCCGGACGGCCCACCACCACGCCCTGGCTGACGCCGGGGAAGGAGTTGGCGGCCATCACGACGTCCACGGTCGCGGCGAAGCCCAGGGTGACGATCGCCAGGTGCACGCCGCGCAGCCGCAGCGCCGGCAGGCCGATGAGCAGCCCGAACGGCACGGCGGCCAGGCCCGCCAGGGGCAGCCAGACGTACAGGCCGCCGGGGACGCCCCAGACGTTGAGCTGGGCGGTGGTCCAGGCGCCGATGGCGGCGAAGGCCATCTGGCACAGCGACACCATCCCGGCCTGCCCGGCCACCACGCCCAGGCTCTGCAGCAGCACCCCGGAGATGACCGCCGACATCGCCAGGAACACCCAGTACGCCGGCAGCCCGGCGGCCAGCCCGTAGGCTCCCGCCGCCATCAGGACGCCCGCGGCCGCCCACCGCGCCACAGGCCCGTCAGCGGGACGCATCCCACACCTCCCGCCGCCGGCTCCACACCAGGATCAGCAGGATGGCCGCGAACGGCACCACGTCCCGGTACTGCTGCACCACCGCCGACCCCGCGAGCACCCCTTCCAGCAGCCCGAGCGCCAGGCCGCCGAGCAGCGCCCCGGCCAGCCGCCGCAGCCCGCCGAGCAGCGCCGCCGCGCAGGCGGGCACGATGAGCATGCTCAGCGACAGGATGTCGCTCGACCGCACGGGCGCCACCACCAGCAGCACCAGCGACGACAGCGCGCCGGCCAGGGCCCACACGGTCACGGTGAGCGCCCGGGTGCCGATGCCCAGCAGCTCCGTGGTCACCGGCCGCTCGGCCATGGCGCGCAGGCGCAGGCCCAGCGGCGTCCGGGTGAGCAGCAGCCAGGTGCCCGCGCCGATCACCACGGCCAGGGCGAGCAGCACGACCGCGCCCTGCGTCACCACCACCCCGGCCAGCGTGGCGACGCGGCCCGCGGCCGGGTTCGGCAGCACCCGCGGCTCGTCGCCGAAGGCGATGTAGGCCAGCGCGATGATGCCGATGAGCTGCGCGATCGACACCGCGGTACGGGTCTGCGGCCCGCTCTCGGCGAACCACCGCGTCATCACGAACCCGCACCCGGCCGACACCAGCGCCCCCGCCGCCACCCCGGCCAGGGCCGCCGCCCAGTACGGCCACCCCGTCCCGGCGAGCGCGGCCATCACGTACACCCCGGCCACGCCGGTCGCCGCGACGGCCAGGTTCACCGTCGCGGTCAGCCGGTACATGGCGGTGAGCAGGAGGCCGAGGGCGGCGAAGGTGCCGCCCGCGGCCAGCCCCGAGACCAGGCCCTGGAACATCAGCCGAGCGTCCCCGGGTAGCGCACCCAGTCGCGGGTGACCACGTGCCACGCGCCGCCCTGGAGCTGGACGATCTTGCCGGCCCGGTTGGAGAAGTGCCTGGCGGCCTGCCCGAACTCGTACGGGGTGCCGGTCATCGGGGTCCGGACGGGCTTGAGCGACTGGAAGGCCGCCGTCACCGACTCCCGGGTGATCGGCCCCTTGATCGTCCTCAGCGTGTCCACGAAGTAGGTGGCCGCCAGGTAGCCGCCCTGGCCGAAGGAGGTCAGCGGCGCGTTCTTCGAGGTCATGAGCGTGCGCCAGTCCTTCAGCGCGGGCGAGTCGGCCTCGGTGAACGGCTCGAACTCGGCGTTGGCGTACATGCCGTCCCCGTCGGCGCCCAGGGCCTTGGCGACGGCCTCGGTGTAGGGGGCGGTGGTCATCAGCCAGTCGATCCCGCTGACGCGCTGCTGCTTGACGACCTTCATCCAGGAGATCGCCATCGGCTCGGTGCCGTTGTACAGGACCGCCTGGCAGCCCTCCCGCCGGGCCCGCAGCACGAACGGCGTCGGGTCGGAGTCCGGCTTGACCGTGCGGTCGTCCAGGGTGAGCTTCTTGCCGGTGAGCGCGGTCCAGCTCTTCACGGCCCCGCCGTAGGCGTCGTTGGTGTTGCCGAGGATCGCCAGGAACATGCAGACCTTGTCCCGTTTGAGCACCTCGGAGGCGTAGTAGAGGTTGATCGCCATGTTGAGGTACGGGCCGGTGTTCACCGGGGAGATCGCCGGGGACTCGAAGCAGGTCGGGTCGACGCCGGTGCCCTGCACGGAGACGATCCGCGACTGCTGGTAGAAGGGGGCGTTCACGGCGCAGTCGAGCAGGCTGGCCGAGCCGACCAGCGCCACCACGCCCTGGTTGGTGACCACGTCCCGGGCGGCCTGGGCGGCGGCGGCCGGGTCGCCCTTGTCGTCGGCGCTGACGTACTCGATCTTGTGGCCGTTGACGCCGCCCTGCTCGTTGACCCGGTCGAAGACGGCCTTGGCGGCGGCCGAGGAGTCGGGGAAGGTGACCGCGCCGCTCAGCGAGCTGACGCCGCCCACCTTGATGACGTCGCCGGCGGCCCCGGACGAGGCGGCCGGCGGGTCGTCGGACAGGCCGCACCCGGCGGCCAGCAGCAGGGCGGCGAGCGGGACGGCGAGTGCCCTCATGGGGATCATGGGCGACCTCTCTGCGGATTTTGGAGGGATCGTAAGGTGCCAAACGATTGGGTTCAAGAGCTAGCTTGCTGAAGATCGTTCGGGTATGAATGCAAGATGAAGCAACCGCGCATGCAACTCGTGCTGTCCGAGAACTGGACGATGACCTCGGCCCGCGACCTGCCGGTGCTGGTCCGGTGGGCGCGTGAGGCCGAGGACGCCGGGTTCGACTCGGTCATGATCAGCGAACACCTGGTGCTCGGCCCCGACGCCGGCGCCCGGGGCCGCATGGCCAACCCCCGCGAGTACGCGCTGCCCGGCAACCAGGACCCGTTCACGCCGTGGCCGTACTCGCTGGGCCTGCTGGCGGCCGTCGCCTCGGTCACCACCCGGCTGCGCCTGGCCGCCGCCGCGGTGCTCGCCCCGCTGCGCCACCCGCTGGCGCTGGCCCGCGAGCTCGGCACGCTCGACCTGCTGTCGCAGGGCCGGCTCGTCGTGCTGCCCACCGTGAGCTGGAGCCGCGACGAGTACGCCGCGCTCGGCGTGCCCTTCGAGCGGCGCGGCGAGCTCCTCGACGAGCACCTGGAGATCTGGGAGCTGCTCTGGCGGGACTCGCCGGTCACCTACCACGGCCGGCACTACCGGTTCGACGAGGTGTACTTCGAGCCGAAGGCGTACCGGGAGAGCGGGCCCGCGCTGTGGTTCGGCGGCGTGCGGATGAGCGGCCCCCTGCTGCGCCGGATGACCCGCTGGGGCAGCGGGTTCAACCCGCTCGGCTACCCGCCCGCCGAGGACATGAAGGCCCTGGCCGACGGCATGAAGGCGGCCGGCCGGGACATCGGCGAGCTGGAGCTGGCCGGCGGCACGCGGGCCGTCTTCCCCGACGCCGTCTCCTGCGCGCCGCTCGGCCCCGCCCTGGAGCACATCCCGGCCCGGATGGCCGAGGGGTACACCACGTTCTGCATCAAGCCGTCGCAGTTCATCGACGACCCGGACGGCGTGGGCGCGTTCTGCCGCGAGGTCATGCGCCGCGTGGGCGAGCTGACCGGCTGAGGACGTCGCGCGGCCGGCCCTCATCCGGCCGCGCGACGGGATCATGGGACGAGCGCCTCCCGGACCAGGGCCGTGTCGGTGAACTGCTCGAACCGGGTGGCCACGCCGTCCTCAAGGTGCCAGACGTGGGTGAAGCGCACCCTCATCGACTTGCCGGTGGCGCGGTAGGTGCCGCTGTAGTGGCCGATCACGACGACCACGTCGCCGCCGTCCACGAACTCCTCCGGCTCGGCCTGGTAGCCGTCCCACTCGCTGCCCAGCTTGGCGAACACCTCCGACAGCACCTGCTGCGGCCCCACGTACGTGCCCGCGTACGGGAAGCCGGCCATCTCCGTCCACCGGGCCTGCGGGCCCAGCAGGGACACGATGCCGTTCACGTCGCCGGCCGCCGAGGCCGCGTAGGAGGCGCGTACGGCGTCGAGATTGTCGCTCATCTGTGTTTCTCCTCAGACCGGTTCCTCACCGGCCGGATAGGTGACCTGACCCAGCGGCTCGATGTGCGCGCCGCCGGGGGAGTGGTGGATCTCGCCCTCGCCCGACAGGCCGAAGAAGGTGCCGACCGTGCGCAGGGCCGTCCAGTCGTAGAGCCAGGTGGCCGCGACCGGGATGCGGAACTCGCGGAAGGTGAACACGTACAGGCCGTCGGCGATCTTCCAGGCGGCGGCGAGATCGACGTCGCCGTGGCCGCGCTGCGCGCCGGCCAGGCACTGCCAGGCGTAGCGCTCGGAGCTGAGGTAGACGTGCTCGTAGAGGTGCTCGGGGCTGTAGCGGTACAGGGCCCGGCGGCCGATCAGCTCGCGGGTCGGCGCGGGCGGCTCGCCGGTGACCTCCCGGCCCTCGATCACGCCGGGCGTGAACGTCTGCGACACCCGCGGCTGCCCCGGGACCGGCTCGGGCGCGATGACCGAGACCACGCGCAGCGCCCGGCCCGTGCTGGTGTGCAGGACGGTGACCGTGTACTCGCGGGGCCGCTCGGCGTGCGCGCGGCCGACGTAGAACAGGTCCTCGCGCATGGCCACGGCCTCGTACGGCTCGGCGGGGCCGCCGTCGGCGTGCAGCTTGTACCGACCGGCGAAGGCCAGGGACGTCTTGCTGCCGTCGTCGAAGGTGAGGTCCACCTCGGTGCCCGCGAGCGCGTACGTGGCCGGAAGGCGGTTCGTGGCGATCCCGGGCGCGAAATCGTCCATGTTCTTCCAACCGGCAGGGCGATCGGTCATGGCCGCTCCTTCCTCCACGAATTCGTCTATGAAATCATATAGCTTCCCGTTGCAAAGGAGTAGGCGATGAGGCTCAAGGGAAAGGTCGCGCTGATCACCGGGGCGGGCACCGGCATCGGCGCGGCGACCGCCCGCAGGTTCGCCGCCGAGGGCGCCTCGGTCATGCTGACCGGGCGGCGTCCCGGGCCGCTGGCCGAGGTGGCCGCGGACCTCGGCGACGCGGCGGCCGTGGCCTGCGCGGACATGTCCGACACCGGCCAGGCGCGGGCGGCGGTCGAGGCGTGCCTGGGCCGCTTCGGCGGGCTCGACGTGGTGGTGGCCAACGCGGGCGGTCACGGGGGCGGGCCGGTCGGTGAGACCGACGACGCGTCCTGGCGGCTCAGCCTCGACGCCAACCTCAACACCTGCTTCGTGACCTGCCGGGAGGCGCTGCCGGCGCTGGTGCGGGCCAAGGGGGCGATCGTGGTCGTGTCGTCGATCGCGGGCCTGGCCGCCGGCCCGGCCGTATCTGGATATGTCACGACGAAACACGCGCTCATCGGCCTGACCCGCTCGATCGCCCGCGACTACGGCCCCCAGGGCGTCCGGGCCAACTGCCTGTGCCCCGGCTGGGTGCGCACGCCTATGGCCGACGAGGAGATGGACGTGCTGGTCGGCCGGGACGGCATCACCCGCGACGCGGCGTACGAGCTGGTCACCAAGGACGTGCCGCTGCGCCGCCCGGCCACCGCCGACGAGATCGCCGCGATCTGCCTGTTCCTCGCCTCGCCGGACAGCGCCGTCATGACCGGCAGCGTGGTCGTGGCCGACGGCGGCGCCACGGCCGTTGACCTGCCCACCCTCGCCTTCGACTGATCGGCGACGCCTAGAACGCCGTTTCCCGGGCAAAGGGGAGTTCTTCCGCAAACCCCCAGGAGGAACGGTGAGCACCGCACAGAGCGCGGGCCGCGACGCCATGGACGCGGGCCGCGAGGCCAAGAACGCGGCCCGCAGAGCAGCGGACAGCCCGGCGATGACCACGCTGGCCCGCATCGGGCTGGCCTGCCGCGGCGTGCTGTACGCGCTGATCGGCGTGCTGGCGTTGCAGATCGCCTTCGGCGACGGCTCGCGCCAGGCCGACAAGTCGGGAGCCATCACCACCATCGCCGGACTGCCCTTCGGCCAGGTGCTGCTGTGGATCATGACGGTCGGCTTCGCCGGGCTGGCGTTGTGGCAGGCGTCGGAGGCGCTGTTCAGTCACCGCAAGGCGAGTGACCGCGCGCAGTCGGCCTTCCGCACCGGCGTGTACGTCCTGATCTGCGTGACCTTGCTGAGCGTGCTGCTGGCCGGTCAGGCCAAGTCCGACGACAAGCAGTCGCAGAACCTGACGAGCAAGCTGCTCGACCTGCCCGGCGGCCAGGTCATCGTCGGCCTGATCGGGCTCGGCATCGTCGCCCTCGGCGTCTACTGGATCCACGAGGGCGTCACCAAGAAGTTCGAGCGCGAGCTCGACCTCGGCCGCATGTCGCCCAAGGCCCGCAAGGTGATGGAACGGCTGGGCCAGGCCGGCTACATCGCCCGCGGCGTGATCACCGGCGGCGCCGGCGTCTTCGTCGGCTACGCGGCGGTCACCTTCGACCCCGACAAGGCGGGCGGCATCGACGCCACCCTGCGGCGCTTCGCCGACACGCCGGTGGGGCCGTGGCTGCTCGCGGTGGTGGCCCTCGGGCTGCTGCTGTTCGCGGGCTACTGCTTCGGCGAGTCCCGCTGGCGCCGTACCTGAGGCCGTCCCGGCGGCGAACCGGCGGCGGGTCCCCGGCACGGGGGCCCGCCGCTTCGTGTGCGCGCCCCGGTCAGGAGGGGCCCGCCGCTTCGTGCGTGCGCCCCGGTCAGGAGGGGCCCGCCGCTTCGTGCGTGCGCCCAGGTCAGGAGGGGCGTCCGGTGACCACCGCGCGGCCCATCGCCGGGTCGTCGCAGAACGCGCCGTCGATGCCCAGCTCGATGAGCCTGGCCAGCCAGCCGGCCACGTCGCCGGTGGCCCGCCCGTAGACCGGGCTGGCCGGGTTCCCCCTGCGGTGGTCGGCGGGCAGCTGGGAGTTCTCGTTGCGGATCGTCCACACGTGCACCTCCAGCCGCCTGCGGTGGGCGTCCTGGACCAGCGTGGTCGGGGGCAGCGTCGCGCCCGCGGCGTCCACCGGGACCACCCGGCGGGTGTCCACGCCGATCCCGGCGGCGTACCGGGCCACCTCGCGCAGCCCGTCGGGGGTCACCATGTCGTCGTAGGTGCGGGTGCTGCCGGCGGCGACCCAGTCGTAGGGCGCGCCGCCCGAGGTGATGAGCTGGATGAGCGGCAGCCGCGTCCGTCCGCGCAGCTCGCGCAGGTTCGCCGTCTCGAAGGACTGGATGTACGCCTTGCGCACGTGGTACCGGTTCAGCACCTCCAGCAGCGGCTCCTCCAGCGACAGGCCGATCGAGTCGAAGTACGTCGGGTGCTTGGTCTCGGGATAGACCCCGACGCCGTGCCGCTGCGCGAGCTGGACGACCTCCTCGAACGTGGGGATCTCGGCCACCCCGTCGAAGGCGGTGTTGTCCGGCCGCAGGTCGGGCACGCGTTCCTTGGCCCGCAGCGTCTTCAGCTCGGCCAGCGTGAAGTCCTCGGTGAACCAGCCGGTGACCGGCCGGCCGTCCACGGCCTTGGTGGCGCGCCGATCGGCGAACTCGGGGTGGGCGGCCACGTCGGTCGTGCCGGAGATCTCGTTCTCGTGCCGGGCGACCAGCACGTGGTCCTTGGTGGAGACCAGGTCGGGCTCGATGTAGTCGGCGCCCATGGCGATGGCCGCCTCGTAGGACAGCAGCGTGTGCTCGGGCCGGTGGGCGCTCGCGCCCCGGTGACCGATCACGACGGGGGCCTGGCCGCGGCGCTCGGCCGTGGCGGATGGCGTCTGGGTCAGCACGACAGCGACCGTACCGCCGGCCAGGACGGCGGCCAGCACGCTCGCGAACAACCTGCGCGTCGTCATGCGGGCACGGTAGACCGCCGAGATGGCCCGGACGTTACGCCCGGGCGCACAGTGAAGGACGTGGCGGGACGGGTTCAGCCGAGGCCGAAGCGGGGGATCGGCAGGTCCTCGGTGGCGACGTGCACGATGTGCGCCTCGGTGTAGACGTCGATGCTGTACCGGCCGCCCTCCCTGCCCAGGCCGCTGGCCTTCACGCCGCCGAAGGGCGTGCGCAGGTCGCGGATGTTCTGGGAGTTGATCCAGAGCATGCCGGCCTCGACG
>NZ_JBSFGJ010000280.1:0-12367 GCF_053596515.1 Nonomuraea sp. NPDC001684 | reverse complement strand
GGGCGGCATCGAGGGCCTGAAGCTGTCGGAGACCGCGCCCCCGGCCGAGGGCTGCAGCTAGTCACGCCAGAGGCGGCGGCCGGGATCCCGGCCGCCGCCGCTCTATGCGGTGGAGCACGATGGATGAACTAATCAAGTACCTGCCCGACCTCGCGATGGGCTTCTGGGGGAACATCAGGATCGCGCTCGTGGCCGCGGTCGTCTCGCTCGTCCTCGGGACGGTCCTGGCCGGGATGCGCGTCTCCCCGACGCCCGTGCTGCGCGCGGTGGGCACGGTCTATGTGAACGTGGTGCGCAACACCCCCCTCACCCTGGTGCTGGCGTTCTCGGCGCTGGGCCTGAGCGACAAGCTCGGCCTCGTCTTCTCCGGCGAGCCGCGGACGAACTCCTTCTGGATCGTCTCGATGGGCCTGTCGATCTACACGTCGGCGTTCGTGTGCGAGGCGGTGCGCTCGGGCATCAACACGGTCCCGATGGGACAGGCGGAGGCGGCCCGCGCGATCGGGCTGAGCTTCATGCAGACGCTGCGGCTGATCATCCTGCCGCAGGCGTTCCGATCGGTCATCGCGCCGCTGGCCAGCGTGATGATCGCGATGATCAAGAACACGACGGTGGCGGTGGCCGGCGGGTACGCCGCCGACGTGGCCGCCGAGATGAAGCTCACGTTCGACACCACGGGGGCCTCGATCCCGATCTTCATCGGGGTGGTCGTGGCCTTCATGATCGTGACCATGCCGATCGGCTTCTTCTCCGGCTGGCTGGCCCGGCGTCTGGCGGTGGCACGATGAGCGCGTCCGTCCTGTTCGACGCCCCCGGCCCCCGGGCCCGGCTGCGCAACCACCTGCTGACGGCGATCAGTGTCGTGGCGGTCCTGGCCGTCGCGTACTTCGTCTACCGGGGCTTCGACGCCAAGGGCCAGTGGGACGGCAAGATCTGGCAGCCGTTCCTGACGGCCGAGGTGTGGCAGGAGTTCATCCTGCCGGGCCTGCTCGGCACGCTGGAGGCGGCGGCCGCCGCAGCGGTGCTCGCGCTGGTCTTCGGCGCGGTCTTCGGCCTGGCCAGGCTCTCCGACCACGCCTGGATCAGGGTGCCGGCGGCCGCGGTGGTGGAGATCTTCAGGTCCATCCCGCTGCTGCTGCTGATTTTCTTCATCTTCTACCTGGCCCCGGCCATCGCCGGTGGCGGCGACTACGCCTTCATCGCGGTGGTGCTGGGCCTGATGTTCTACAACGGCTCGGTGCTGGCGGAGATCGTGCGCGCGGGCGTGCACGCCATCCCCAAGGGGCAGGCCGAGGCCGCCTACGCGGTGGGCATGCGCAAGAACCAGGTGCTGCGCCTGGTGCTGCTGCCGCAGGCGGTCACGACGATGATGCCGGCAATCGTCAGCCAGCTCGTGGTGCTGCTGAAGGACACCGCGCTCGGCTACATCATCGCCTACGTCGACCTGCTCAACACCGGGTTCAAGATTCTGCCGGCCGCGTACTTCGGCTCGCTGATCCCGGCGGCGATCGTCATCGGCGTCATCTACGTGGCGCTCAACATGACGCTGAGCTACCTGGCCACCCTGCTGGAGCGGCGCAGCCGGCGCAGCAGGAAGACCTCGGCGCGGCCGATCGCCACCCCCGGCGCGGCCTCCGTCGGCGTCGCCACCGGCCAGGGCACCGAGGGCGGCGGCATGGCGCCCGACATCCCCGTGGAGTGACCTGCGGGCCCAGTGATGAGCACGGCGGCGGGGTTCCCGTCCCGCCGCCGTCTCGTAAAGAAAACCCCAGATCTTCGTCCACCCGGCACGCGGACCGGTCCTCCGGGGCCGCCGAGCCCACAGACTCCTGTGCGTGCGGATACGTGGAGTCGTGGTGGCGCTGGCCGGCACGGCCGCGCTCGCCGTACCGGTGGCGTGCGGTGGCGGCGGCGCCTACTCCGACGTCGTGGGCAAGATCAGGGGCACCGGCCAGGTCATCGTGGGGACCAAGTGGGACCAGCCGAGCCTGGGCCTGAAGGTCGGTCCCGGCGATCCCGTGGGCTTCGACGTGGACGTCGCCCGGTACGTCGTCGCCAAGCTGGCCCGCGGCCGGCCCGTGCGCATCACCTGGCGGGAGGCGCCGGCGGCGGGCCGCGAGGCGCTGCTCCAGAACGGCACCGTGGACATGGTGTTCGCCACCTACTCCATCACCGAGGCCCGCCGGCCCAAGGTGACCTTCGCCGGCCCGTACGTGCTCGTGCACCAGGACACGATGGTCCGGGCCGAGGACGCGTCCATCCGCGACGTCAACGACCTGCGGGGCAAGCGCGTGTGCCAGGTGCCGGGCTCCAACTCCTTCAAGCGCGTCGCCGACCCGCCTCCTGACGGCAAGCTCGACCTGCCCGTCGTGGCCGTGCCCGCGGCCAACTACTCCGACTGCGTGCGCAAGCTCAGCGACGACGAGCTGGACGCCGTCTCCACCGAGGACCTGACCCTGGCCGGCTTCGCCCAGCAGGCCCCCGGCCTGTTCCGGCTGCTGAACGACCCCTTCACCGACGAGCGGTACGCCATCGGCCTGAAGAAGGGCGACATCGTCACCTGCGAGGCCGCCGAGCAGGCCGTGGTCGAGATGTGGCGGGACGGGACGGCCACGCGCCTGCTGCGCAAGTGGTTCGGCGACACCGGGCTCAACCTGCCCACCTCGATGCCGCCGCAGGAGAGATGTTCTTGATCGCGCCCCACGGCCCCGGATCTTCCGGCAGGATGCGGGTATGCCTTTCTGGCCGTCCCCCATCTCCGCCCGCGACGTCGCCGCCGCCGGTCTGCGGCCCGGCTGGCCCGTCGCGCAGGGCGGCCGGGTGTGGTGGACCGAAGACCGTCCGGGCGAGGGCGGCCGCACCGCGATCGTCCGCCGCGAGGCCGACGGCACCTGCCATGACCTGCTGCCCGCCCCCTGGAGCGCGCGCACGAGGGTCCACGAGTACGGCGGGCGTCCCTATGCCGTGACGCCCGGCGACGACGTGGTCTTCGCCGGCCTGGCCGACCAGCGCCTGTACCTTCTCGGGCAAAACGGCCAGCCGAAACCCCTCACCGCCGAAGGTTCCCGCTACGCCGACCTGACCGTCCACGACGGCGAGGTCTGGGCGGTGCGCGAGCGTCACGGCGAGCACGGCAAGATCACCCGGTCCGTGGTGTCGATCCCGCTGGAGGGCGGCGAGCCCCGGGAGCGGGCCTGCGGCCACGACTTCTACGCCTCCCCCGTCCTGTCCCCCGACGGCGCCCACCTGGCCTACGTCTGCTGGAACCACCCCCGCATGCCCTGGGACGGCACCGAGCTGCGCGTCGTCCGGCTGCGCGACGGGCAGGCCCGCACGGTGCTGGGCGGCGCGGCGGAGTCCGTCCTGTCGCCCGCCTGGAAGGACGACGCCACCCTCTACCTGGTCTCCGACCGCTCCGGCTGGTGGAACCTCTACGAGTGCGGCCTCGACGGCGCCGCGCCGCGGGCGTTGTGCCCGGCCGAGGAGGAGTTCACGCAGCCGCCGTGGCAGCTCGGCGGCGCGCCCTACGCCGTGCTCGGCGACGGGCGGCTCGCCGTCCTGCACGGGCTCGGCGACCTGCGGCTGGGCGTGCTCGACCCGGCCACGGGAGCGCTCCACGACCTCGACCTGCCCTACACGGGATGGCAGGCCGCGCTCGCGGCCGACGGCATGTCCGTGACGGGCGTCGGCCACGCCGCCCGGCTGCCGCGCTCGGTCGTGCGGGTCGACGTCGCCGCCGGGCGGGCCGAGCCGCTGGCGCGGGCCGGCGAGCGCCTGCCCGACCTGTCCGGGGTGCCCGATCCGCGGCCGGTGGTCGTGCCGGGCGAGCGGCCCGTCCACGCCTTCCTGCACCAGGTCGCCGAGGAGCCGACGCCGTTCGTGGTGTTCGTGCACGGCGGCCCGACCGCCCACGCCGACACGGCGCTCGACCTGGAGAAGGCGTTCCTGACCTCGCGCGGCATCGGCGTGCTCGACGTCAACTACGGCGGCTCCACCGGCTACGGCCGCGCCTACCGGGAGCGGCTGCGCGGCCAGTGGGGGCTGGTCGACGTCGCCGACACCGTCGCCGCCGCCCAGTGGCTGGCCGACTCCGGGCTGGCCGATCCGGCCCGGATCGCGGTGCGCGGCGGCAGCGCGGGCGGCTGGACGGTGATGGCCGCCTGCTGCCGCTCCGGCGTGTTCGCGGGCGGGGTGTCCTACTACGGCGTCAGCGCGCTCGCGCCGCTCGCCGCGCACACCCACGACTTCGAGTCCCGTTACGTCGAGTGGCTGGTCGGCGACGACCCGGCCGTCTACGCCTCCAGGGAGCCGCTCGGCCTGGTCGACGGGGTGTCCTGCCCGATGCTGCTGCTGCAGGGGCTCGACGACCCGGTGGTGCCGCCCGAGCAGTCGACGGCCTTCGCCGACGCATTGTCCGAGCGTGGCGTCCCGTGCACTTATCTCGCTTTCGACGGCGAATCACATGGATTTCGCCGATTGGAGACGCGGGTCGCGGCCCTGGCCGCCGAGCTGGCTTTCTACCAGCAGCTATTCAGTTAATGTCGCGATCTCCAGACAATTCCCGTACTGAATCAGCATTACCGACCAGTCGCTAGTCGCAAACAGTTACGTAACCGACCTCGACAGTCTTCCTCCGGCATGGGTTGCTCGTCTCAGTAAACGTGGGGCGCGCGTCGCGGCCACGACGCGCGCCCCAGCTGTGCCAGCCAACAACACCCCCATCTCGGCACGAGGGAGGCCAGATGGCCAGCTTGCGCCATCTCAGCATCATCACGGTGGCGGCGGCAACTCTGCTCGCCACCTCCTGCGCGACGCAGAACGGAACCAGCAAATCCGCTCCGCCCCCCGCAGCCAGTCAGAGCTCCGGAAGCCCCGTCACGGGCGGCACGCTCAGGCTCGTGGGCTCGGGCGACGTCGACCATCTCGACCCGACCAGCATCTACTACGTCGTCACCATCGGGATCATGCGCGGCTACTCGCGCCAGCTGTACGCCCTCCAGGGCGTCGCGGCGGGAGCCGACACCACCAAGGGCTACGAGGTGCTGCCCGACATAGCGACCGAACTGCCCACCGAGGCGAACGGCGGCCTGAGCGCCGACAAGCTCACGTACACGATCAAGTTGCGCGACGGCGTGCAGTGGGACACCCAGCCGCCGCGGCCGGTGACGGCGGGCGACTTCGTCCGCGGGTTCAAGCGCATCTGCAACCCGGTGGCGGGCTCCGGCGCGCCCGGCTACTACACCAGCACGATCAAGGGCATGGCCGAGTACTGCGACGCCTACATCAAGGCGTTCGAGAAGGCCAAGCCCACCGCCAAGGCCCTGGCCGACTTCCAGAACGGCCACGACATCGCCGGCGTGCAGGCCAAGGACGACAAGACGGTCGTCTTCACCCTGACCCAGCCGGCCGGTGACTTCCTCAACATCCTGGCCCTGAACTTCGCCTCGGCGGCGCCGCAGGAGTACGACCAGTACGTCCCCGACGACGCCACCTTCCGCCAGCACGTGATCTCCAACGGCCCGTACAAGATCACCTCGTACGTGGCCACCAAGTCGATCCGGCTGGAGAAGAACCCGGCCTGGAAGCAGGAGTCCGACCCGATCAGGCACCAGTACGTCAACGCCATCGACGTCAAGATGGGCGTCGGCGAGCCGGACGCGGTCCAGCAGCAGATCGAGGCCGGCAGCGCCGACCTGTCGTGGGACCTGCCGGTGCCGACCTCGCAGATCCCGCAGCTCAAGAGCAACGACCCCAACTTCACGATCTTCCCCGGCGCGGTGACGAACCCGTACGTGGTGTTCAACCTGCAGAGCAAGAACGCCGGCGGGGCGATGGGCAAGCTCAAGGTCCGCCAGGCCATCGAGTACGCGATCAACAAGACCGCCATCGCCAAGATCTACGGCGGCGCGGACGTCGCGACCGCGCTGCACACGGTCATCCCGCCCGGCAACATCGGCTACCAGGAGTACAACCCGTACCCGACGCCTGGTGACCAGGGCGACCCCGCCAAGTGCAAGCAACTGCTGAGCGAGGCCGGCTACCCCAACGGGCTGACCCTCATCGGCGCCTTCCGCAACGCGGGCAACCACCCGGCCAACTACCAGTCGTACTCGGCCGACCTGAAGAAGTGCGGCATCACCGTCAAGGGCCTGCCGCTGCGCCAGGGCGACTACTACACCTACCTGCAGACGCCCTCGCACGCCAAGAACAGCGAATGGGACCTGTCGGCCCCCGGCTGGATCCCCGACTGGTACGGCAACAACGGCCGCGCGGTCATGCAGCCGCTGTTCCAGACCAACTGCAACGCCGGCACCAGCAACTACGGCTGCTACAGCAACCCCAAGGTGGACGACCTGATCAAGCGGGCGCTCGCCGAGACCGACCAGGCCAAGGCCGCGGCGCTGTGGCACGAGGCCGACCAGACGGTGCTGGGCGACGCGGTGATCGTGCCGCTGAACAACCAGAACACGCCGCTCTACAAGAACAAGCGGGTGCAGAACGCCCTGTACCTGCCGTCGTACCAGATCTACGACGTCACCAACCTCTGGCTGAACCCCAACACGCCTTGACGACCGGCCTCCCGCGGGCGCGCCGGCAGGCGGGCCCGCGGGAGGCCGCGAGGGAGACATATGAGCCTGCTTGAGGTAACCGACCTCCAGGTGTCCTTCCCCACCTCCGACGGCGTGGTCCAGGCGGTGCGGGGGCTGTCGTTCACCGTCGACCGCGGCCAGACGCTGGCGATCGTCGGCGAGTCCGGCAGCGGCAAGACCGTGAGCACCCAGGCGATACTCGGGCTGACCCCCGACGCCGACATCACGGGCACGGCCCTGTTCGAGGGCGTCGACCTGCTCGGACTCGACAACGAACAGCTTCGCCGCATCCGCGGCGCGGAGATCAGCGTGGTCTTCCAGGACCCGCTGACCAGCCTCCACCCGCTCTACAAGGTCGGCTGGCAGATCGAGGAGCTGATCCGCGTCCACAATCCCGGCACCCGCCGCGCCGAGGCCAGGAAACGGGCCGTCGAGTTGCTGGGCCTGGTGGGCATCCCGCGTCCCGACCGCAGGGTGGACGACTACCCCCACCAGTTCTCCGGCGGCATGCGGCAACGGGCGATGATCGCCATGTCGCTCGCGCTCAACCCCAAGCTCATCGTCGCCGACGAGCCCACCACCGCGCTGGACGCGACCGTCCAGGCGCAGATCCTTGAGCTGATCGGGCGGGTGCAGGCCGAGTTCGACATCGCGCTCGTCCTCATCACGCACGACCTCGGCGTCGTGGCCGGCATGGCCGACGAGGTGCTCGTCATGTACGCCGGGCTCGTCGTCGAGCGGGCCGACCGGCGCACGCTCTACTACCAACCGCACCACCCGTACACCAAGGGCCTGCTGGAGTCGATCCCGGGCAGCACCGGCGACCGCGGCGGACGGCTGCGGCCCATCCCCGGCTCGCCGCCGAGCCTGATCGCGATCCCGTCCGGGTGCGCCTTCCATCCGCGCTGCCCGTACGTGATGCCGGTCTGTCCCGCCGAACGGCCGCCGCTGGCCTCCATCACGGGCGCGCGCGGGCACGCCTCGGCGTGCTGGCTGCCGCACGAGGCGATCGGGCTCGGCGCGGAGGCCGAGGCGCTGCGCAAGCGGGCGGTGCTCGGCACGGCGGAGGAGGCCTGATGCTGCTCGAAGTCGAGAACCTGGTCAAACACTTCCCCATCACCAGCGGCATGCTGATCAAGCAGACGATCGGCCAGGTCAGAGCCGTCGACGGCGTGAGCCTGTCGCTGTCGCCCGGCGAGACGCTCGGCCTGGTCGGCGAGACCGGCTGCGGCAAGTCCACGCTGGCCCGGTGCATCGCGGGCCTGCATCCCATCACCTCCGGCAGCGTGCGCTTCGACGGCGCCGACATCACGAACCTGCCGCGGCGCCGGATGCGGCCCTACCGGCGCGACATCCAGGTGATCTTCCAGGACCCGTACGGCTCGCTGAACCCGCGCCGGCGGGTCGGCTCGATCATCGCCGACCCGCTCGTCATCCACCGGGTGCAGAGCGGCCAGGAGCTGCGGCGGACCGTCCAGGAGCTGATGGAACGGGTCGGGCTCAACCCCGAGCACTACAACCGGTTCCCCGCCGAGTTCTCCGGCGGGCAGCGGCAGCGCATCGGGGTCGCGCGGGCGCTCGCGCTGCGGCCCCGGCTGATCATCTGCGACGAGCCGGTGTCGGCGCTCGACGTGTCCATCCAGGCCCAGATCCTCAACCTGCTCAAGGACCTCCAGGACGACTTCGGGCTGACGTACCTGTTCATCGCCCACGACCTGTCGGTGGTGCGGCACGTCAGCGACCGGATCGCGGTCATGTACCTGGGCAAGGTGGCCGAACTGGCCACCGCTGAGGAGCTGCACGCGGCGCCCCGCCATCCGTACACGAACGCGCTGCTGTCGGCGACCGCCGTGGCCGACCCCGACGAGGCCGAACGGCGGCACCGCATCATCCTCACCGGCGACGTGCCCTCGCCGATCGACCCGCCCGCCGGCTGCCGGTTCCATCCGCGGTGCCCGAAGGCGCGCGAACGCTGCTCGGCCGAGGAACCGCTGCTGGTGCCCCAGGAGCACCTGGTGGCCTGTCACTACCCCGTCGAGGCGGGCGAGGACCTGACCGCCGGGAGGACCGCATGACTCTCACGGAGATCCGTCCGGACGTCGTCACCGACCGCACGATCGCCGGACGCAGCCCCTGGCAGCTCGCCTGGGCGCGGATCAGGTCCGACCGGGTGGCCCTGATCTCGGGCATCGTCGTCGTGCTGCTGTGCCTGCTCGCCCTGGCCGCGCCGCTCATCTCGGCGTGGAACGGCCACGACCCCGACGAGCAGTTCCGCGACACCGGCATCACCGACCAGGGCCTGCCCGTCGCGCCCAACGGCGAGTTCTGGTTCGGCACCGACCGCCTCGGCCGCGACCTGTTCATCAGGGTCCTGTACGGCGCGCGCGTCTCGCTGCTCGTCGGCGTGGTCGCGACCGGCGTGGCGGCGCTGATCGGGGTCGTCATCGGACTGCTGGCCGGGTACTACGGCGGCGTCATCGACACCATCCTGTCCCGGCTCATGGACGTGGTCCTGTCGTTCCCGTACCTGATCTTCGCGATCGCGGTGGTGTCCATCGCCGGGCCCTCGCTGACCGCGACGATCGGGGTGATCTCGTTCTACTCCTGGGCGGCGATCGCCCGCGTGGTGCGCGGCCAGACCTTGTCGCTCAAGGAACGCGAGTACGTGGAGGCGGCCCGATCCATGGGGGCCGGCGACGCGCGGATCATGTTCGTGGACATCCTGCCGAACCTGCTGGCCCCCGTCATCGTGCTCACCACGCTGCTGGTGCCGGCCGCGATCGTGTTCGAGTCCACCTTGTCCTATCTGGGGCTCGGGATCGTTCCCCCTACCCCGTCATGGGGGAACCTGCTGAGCGAGGCCCAGGGGTTCTACCGGGTGGCGTACTGGTATCTGGGCTTCCCGGCGGCCTCGCTGCTGATCACGACGCTGGCGTTCAACCTGGTGGGCGACGGGATCAGGGACGCCATCGATCCCCGGATGGAACGGCTGTTCAGCCGCCGGCGACGGCGGAACCGGCGCGCGGCCTCCGCTCCGGCGTCCGCTCCGGCCTCCGCGCCCGCCGTCGGCGGGTCCGATGCCGCTGCTGGGGGGTCCGATGCCGCTGCTTCGTGACCGGGGTGGGATGCCGGGATTGCTTCAGGAGGTGGAGGGCTGATGTTGCGACGGTTCCTGCTGCGGCGGGCACTGCTCGGGGTGCTGGTGTTGTGGCTGGTCTCCCTGGGCACGTTCTTCCTGTTCTTCGTCGCCCCCGGCGACCCCGCCCGTACGCTGGCCGGCCGCCAGGCCACCCCCGAGCAGGTCGACCTGATCCGGCACAACCTCGGCCTCGACCGTCCCACCATCGTCCAGTACTTCGACTACCTGGGCCGGCTCCTGCACGGCGACCTCGGCCAGTCGTACTTCTCGGGCGAATCGGTGGGCAAGCTGCTCGCCCAGGACTTCCCGCCGACGTTCTCGCTGGTGCTCGGCGGCGCCGTCCTGTGGCTCTGCGTCGGCGTCGGCGCCGGCGTGCTCAGCGCCACGCGCGTCCGCTCGTTCCTCGACCGCGCCCTGACCACGCTGGCCCTGGCCGGGGTCTCGATGCCGACGTTCGTGGTCGGCCTGCTGCTGCTGTATTTCTTCTTCTTCCAGCTCACCATGGCGGGCGCCCCGATCCTGCCGCCCGACTCCTACGTGCCCTTCTCCGAGAACCCCGGCGAATGGGCCCGGCACCTGATCCTGCCGTGGATCACGTTGGCCATGGTCCAGGCGGCCTCGTACGCCCGGCTCACCCGGGGCTCCATGCTGGACGTCCTGGGCGAGGACTACATCCGTACGGCCCGCGCCAAGGGCGTGCCCGAGGGCCGCGTCATCTACCGGCACGGCCTGCGGGCCGCGCTGACCCCCGTGGTGACCCAGCTCGGCGTGGACATCGGCACGCTGATCGGCGGTCTGGTGGTGACGGAGTCGGTCTTCGGGCTCGGCGGCATCGGGCAGGCGGTGGTGCAGGCGTTCATCAGCGGGGACCTGCCGGTGATCATGGGCGTCGTCATCCTGGCCACCACCGCCGTGGTGGTGGCGAACCTGATCGTGGACATCGCCTACGGGCTCCTGGACCCCCGGATCCGGCTGGCCTGACGATGCGAGCGACGCCTCTCGGCGGGCGCACCACGCGCGCCCGCCGACGCGCCGCCTTCGCAACCGTCTCGCCCGTCCGGACACTTCGACCCGGCCCTGATCCACCCCCCTGGACGGTCCCCCCTACCCCGCACTCCCCGGAATGAGCGCCCTGCTGGAACCAGCGGGCGCCTGGACCCAGCGAGCTCCTGGAACGGGCGGGATCCTCGGAAGGGGTGAGCCTGCTGGGGACCGGCGGGTGGCTTCCTCGGGGTCAGCGGGCGAACTCGGTGGCGCGGGACTCGCGCACCACCGTGATCCGGATCTGCCCCGGGTACGTCAGCTCCTCCTCCACCTGCTTGGCCACGTCCCGGGCGATCACCTGCGCCTGGATGTCGTCGATCGCGTCCGGCTTGACCATGACCCGGATCTCCCGCCCGGCCTGCATGGCGAACACCTTCTCCACGCCCTCGTACGACTGCGCGATCTCCTCCAGCCGCTCCAGCCGCTTGACGTACGCCTCCAGCGACTCCCTGCGCGCCCCCGGACGGCTGCCGCTGATGGCGTCGGCCGCCTGCGTGAGCACCGCCTCGACCGTACGGACCTCGACCTCGTTGTGGTGCGCCTCGATGGCGTGCACCACGTCCTCCTGCTCGCCGTACCGGCGGGCGATCTCGGCGCCGATCAGCGCGTGACTGCCCTCGACCTCGTGCGTGAGGGCCTTGCCGATGTCGTGCAGCAGCGCGCACCGCTTCATGAGCTGCTGGTTCATCTTCAGCTCGGCCGCCATGATCCCGGCGATGTGCGCGGACTCGATGAGGTGCTTGAGCACGTTCTGACCGTAGGAGGTGCGGTATCGAAGCTGCCCGAGCAGCAGCGTCAGCTCGGGATGCATGTCCGTGATGCCGAGCTCGACCAGCGCGTCCTCGCCGGCCCGCGCGCAGAGGTCCTGGACCTCCTGGCGGCTGCGGTCGTGCGCCTCCTCGATGCGCTGCGGATGGATGCGCCCGTCCAGCACCAGCTTCTCCAGCGTGAGCCGCGCCGTCTCCCTGCGAACCGGGTCGAAACACGACAACAACACCGCCTCCGGCGTGTCGTCGATGATCAGGTTCACGCCGGTGGTCGACTCGAACGCCCGGATGTTGCGCCCCTCGCGCCCGATGATCCGGCCCTTCATCTCGTCGCCGGGCAGATGCAGCACGCTGACGACCGACTCCGCCGTCTGCTCGGCCGCCACCCGCTGGACCGCCAGCGTCACGATCTTGGTGGCCCGCTTCTCGCCCTCCTTGCGGGCCTCGCCCTCGATCTCCCTGATGATCAGCGCCGCCTCGCGCTTGGCCTGGTTCTCGATCTCCTTGACCAGCTCGGACTTGGCCTGCTCGCCCGTCAGCCCGGCGACCCGTTCCAGGATCACCCGCCGCTCGTCCTCGACCTGGAGCAGTTCCTCGCGCCGGTCGGCCAGCTCGACCTCGGTCTCGGCCAGCTTCCTGTCCCGCTCGGACTGCCGCCTGGCCTCCTCGTCGAGCCGCTGCTCGCGCTCGGCCAGCCTGGCCTCCCTGCGTTCGAGATCGGTCCGGAGCTCCTTGAGCTCGGATCACGCCGCCGAACGGCAGGCCCGGAGGCATCTGGCGGTAGGTGTTCACCCACACGGTGCCGCTCTGCAGATCCCGCACGAACC
>NZ_JBSFGJ010000279.1:0-12404 GCF_053596515.1 Nonomuraea sp. NPDC001684 | reverse complement strand
CCTGGTCTTCAGCAGTCGTGCGCGAACATTCTCGACAGGTCACGCGAATTCATCGCGCACACCACACGAAGCCGCTCCTTCGACATGGATTCCTTCGAGGACTACTCGGGCAGCGTGTATCCGAACATCCGCACCAACATGTACTGGGCGTCCAAGGTGCAGATCGAAGGCGTCGCGGACATCATGACCCGCTGGCGCAGGCAACTCGGCGACAACGCGTGGAAGGGCCTGTACGTCGTCGTCTTCACGATCTGGACCACATCCTCCCTGAACCAGAACTCCCTCATCATCAAGAAGTTCATGGACCCGGCGCAGGCCGACACCCACCTGATCGACATATCCACGGCCGAGCTCCCCTCCAAGCCGATCCCCGTCGCCCTGGACAACGTCGCCCGGATCGTGCAGGACAAGATCGCAGCAGAGATGATCTTCTGCACCGACACGAAACTCGCCGACGCCCTCAAGGGCCCGGACGAGCTTCTGTCCGGCGAGATCCTGCGACTGCTCGGCCGCGCGCCCGACGCCCAGGATCGGACATGCTGATGCCCTGGGCAATCGCCGGAAAGCCCTGGCACGACACACCCGATGTCCCCATCGACCACCTAGGAGCCTAGGAGTCCCTTCATGACCACCGTGATGCTGGTCCACGGCGCCTGGCACCGGCCGAGCACCTGGACGAGGCTTGAGCCTGAGCTGCACGCGCTCGGCTACGCCACGCGCACGCCCGCGCTTCCGAGCGCCGGCGAACGTCCCACCGCGGGCATGCACGACGACGCCGCCGTGCTGGCCGCGGAACTGGCCGCGGTCGAAGGCCCGATCGTGCTGCTCGCCCACTCCTACGGAGGCATCCCGACGACACGAGTGGCCTGTTCCCCCTCATCGACCGGCCACGCACCTCGCTCTACGGCGACCTGCCGGACGCCGAGGCCGAGCAGGAGCTGAGCCGCCTGGTCAACCAGACCAGGCGGTCCTTGCTCGCCGCCGTCTGTACGCCGACCGGGAGAGAGGCTCGGCGCTGAGCTCGCCCGATGTCCAGGCCGGGTGGATCACGCCGCGTGCCTGGTGGGCAGCAGGGCGGTCAGCAGCCAGCCGCCGTCCTCGGCCGGGCCGGCGGTGAGGGTGCCGCCGAGTGCGTGGGCGCGTTCGCGCATGCCGCGCAGCCCTTGCCCGGAGGAGGGCAGGCTGAGCACGGCGGCGGCTGGGCGGCCGTTGCGCACCTCGACGGCCAGCCCGCCGGGGGCCGCGGTGAGGCTCACCCGCACCCAGGTGCCCGCCCCCGCGTGTTTGAGCACGTTGGTGAGCCCCTCCTGGACGATCCGGGCGGCCGAGGCGCGGGCCATCAGAGGCGCCCGCGCCACTTCAGGGCCGATGTCGAGCTCGACGAGCAGCCCAGCCGCGCTCATGCGTTCGGCCGACCGGCGCATCACGGTGGCCGGGTCGGCCAGCAGGTCGGGCTGCTTGTCGGGGTCACGCAGCAGGTCGAGCAGGCCGCGGAGGTCTTCGAGCACCTGGTGGCCGGCGTCATGGATGTCGGTGAGCGCCTGGCTGGAGGGCCCGCCGGGGTCGGCGTAGCGGGCGGCGCCGGCGCGCAGGACCATGGCGCCGACGTGGTGGGCGACGATGTCGTGCATCTCGCGGGCGATGCTCTCGCGCTCGGCCAGCTGGTCGGCACGCACCTGAGCCAGGGCGCGCTGTTGCGACTCGCGACGGCGCAGCCGTTCCGCCTGGTTCGCGGCCTGCCGGGCCCGCAGGTAGCGGCCGCTCGCCACGGGGGCCACGACGAGCGTCATCAGCGCCAGGACCCGCGTCGGCTGCGACCCGGCGTCGGCCGGCGCGGCGGTGACGGCGGCGATGGCGAGGACGGCGACGAGGTGGACGACGAACGTCCAGAGCCAGGAGGCCACGCGCATGGCGAACACGCCCACGGCGACCAGGGCGAGCATGACACAGGTGGCCGTCGCCTCCTCGAAGTACCGGTCGGCCAGCAGCATGAGGACCACCTGAAGGACGAACACCAGCCCCGGCAGCCGCCGCGCGACGCCCAGGGACAGGCCCGCGAGCACCACCACCGACGCGGCCACCCAGACCGGCCCGCCGGCGGTGTCCCAGCCCGTCCAGGTGTTCAGGACGGTCAGGGTGAGCCCGCCGCCGGCCAGCAGCACGTCCGGAGTGACGTCGCGCTTGGGCAGGCGTCCGGCCGGGCCGCGCAGGTAGACGCCGATCAGGACGGGCAGCACGACGGCTCCGGCGCAGTACCACCAGGCGTTGGCCGTGAAGGGGTGGGCGGGATCGGCCAGGTTGACCGCGGTGGCCACGCCCACGACCAGAGCCGAGCAGGTCACGGTGAGCGGCCGCGTCCGGTGGGCGACGACGCCGAGGGCCGCCAGGAGCAGGATCTGCACGGTGTTGACGGTGAACGCGCCGAGCTGGTCGGTGAGGACGAGCAGCCCCGCCAGGTAGCCGGCCACCGCCACCGGCCACCGCCGCAGGAACCCCATGGGAGCCCCGGCCAGCACGGAGAAGGCCCCGCAGATCACCACGGGCGCCGACGCGGTCCCCCAGGTGTGCCAGGTGGTCAGGACGTCGAAGCCGATGGCGGCCGTCACGAGCAGGACATCCAGCGCCTTGCCACGCCATCGCATGCGTCAACGGTATCCAGGCGGTTCCGGAGATCGATACTCCTGTAGGAGGAGACCCCCTCCTCCTACTGGTCGGTCGAGCCGGCGCCGGCCGAACGCCCGACTACCGTCACGTCGACAGATTCGCCGCGCAGCGGATCGGCCTAATTTCGGTGTCACCTGAAAGAACATCGAAAGGGCTGGTCATGAAGATGACGCGGTTGGCGGGGATGGGGCTCGCGGTCGGCACGGTGATGGCGTTGTGCACGATCGCGAGCCCGGCGCAGGCCACTGAGGAAGGCTGGGACCGAGCGGCCGGCTGCGCCGATGCGCGGGCGGAGGTCTCCTCCATCAGCGGCTGGGTGTCGCCCAACGCCTGCACGTTCGTCAAGCGGCAGATCACGTTCGGCAAGGTCACCACCCCTGACCGGGTGGGCGCCTATGTCGACATCTGGTCCAAGGACGCGACGCTGTGGGAACCGGCGAAGGCGAGCACCCCGCTGCTCCAGGGCGAGGAGGCCATCAGAAGGTCGATCAGCGGAACGCTCAGCCTGATCCCCGACTTCCGGTTCCGAGGCACGCGCGTCGCTGTGAACGGTCCCGCCGTGATGTTCGAAGCGCGCAACGAGGCCACGGTCAAGGGACACGAGGTCGCCTACGACGCGGTCTACCGGGTCCAGCTGACCGACGGCGGCAAGGTCGTGCAAGGCCGCCGCTACTACGACCGGCACACCCTGTTCAGGCCGCTCGCCCCCGAGCTGCCCGACCTGTTCGCCGGCGTCGCCGACGGCGGCAGCCCCGACCAGGTCCGCAGGCCGGTCCTCGGCCCCGACGAGCTCGTCGCCCGCGCCAAGGCGTGGAACGACGAGGACGCGCAGGCCCTGGCGGCGCGGCTCACCGGCGCGCCGCTGTCCGCCCCCGGCCTGAACGGCGGCACGCTGCGCACCACCCAGGGCAAGCTCGCCTACCTGAACAGGTTCTTCGCACAGGTCAGCGACGTCCGGCTGGAGCCGGGGCAGGCCGTGAAGGTGAACGGCGCGACCTACCTGGAATGGCACGGCACGCTCCTGCCCAAGGGCCAGACCGACGCGATCAGCTTCGGCATCGTCGAGCGCGTCGACGACACCGGCGGCGTCTCGAACGGCTGGACCCTGACCTTCGACCAGCTGCCGCTCGTCGCCGACGAAGCCAGGATCGCCGAGCTGTACGGCAGGCTGCGGTAGCCATCGGGTCCTGATCAGGGGGCGGGCGCAGGCCCCGCCTGCGCCCGCCCGGCGACGCGTTCCGCCGCCTTCCGGTCAGCCGTTCAGTGCGGACTGCACCAGCGCGGCGTACGCTCGCTGGCCCGCGGGGTTGGGGTGGTAGGAGGCTCCGTCGGTGGTGATGTCGATCGCCCGCACGTACGGGTCGTTGTCGCAGATGGCGTGGCCGGTGAAGGCCGGCACCGGGTCGATGAAGGAGATGTCGGCCCCCTGCTGGCGCAGGCGGGCGATGACGGCCGCGCTGACGGCGTTCATCCGGTCGGTCATGTCGTTGAGCCACAGGGCGTCGAGCTGGCCGATGCGCAGGGAGCTGATGCAGGTCAGCGGCGCCTCGTTCTGCACGTTGAACAGGTGCGGGTAGCCCAGGACGATGACGCGGGCGTTCGGCGCCTTCTGGTGGATCTTGGTGAAGGTGTCGGTGAGCGGGCCGTCGAGCGCCGCGATGGCCCGTTCGGTGCTGTCGTCACGGCAGTTGAGGCCGACGGTGCAGCGGCTGATGACGTCGGAGAAGCCGGCGTCGTTGCCGCCGATCGACAGGGTCACCAGATCGGTGTCGGCGTCCAGGTAGCCCTGGTCGATCTGCGGCGGCTCGCCGTTGGCGTACGCGTCGCCCGCGACGTGCTTGGTCTGGGCGCCCGAGCAGGCCAGCAGGGCGAAGCCGGTGGTGCCGTTGCCGGTGCGCGCCTCGCTCTCGATGGTGGCGGACGAGCCGGGCCATTTGATCATCCGCGCGTAGGCGTCGGCCTTGGACCGGTGGCAGGTCGAGCCGCGGGTGCCGAGGGTGAAGTTGCTGATCTCGTCGTACGGCTCGTTGCCCTGCCCGGCCGAGTAGGAGTCGCCGAGGCCCACATAGTCGACCTTGGGCTTGGTCGTCGGGATGAAGGCCATGGCGTCGAAGGCGATGTCCCAGTCCCAGTTGCGGCCCTCCTCGCGTCTGGTCAGGTTGCTGAGCGACACGCTGGCGCCCGAGTCGAGGTGGAACACGCCGAGGTCCACCCAGGTGTTCTTCTGCCAGTACTGGCCCACGACCCGGTGCCGGGTGGGGGCGTTGCCGCCGGGATCGATGACGTAGTCGGCGAGCTGGGTGTGCGCGCCGATCTCCGGGATGTGCACCTTGATGCGCGTCCACCCGGTCATGGAGCTCGGCGGGCGCCAGATGCCGGTGACGCCGAACTTGAGCTGGCCGGCGTTGGTGGCGTCCCTGGTGTGGGTGAACCAGAAGTGGTCGCCGAAGCCGCCGCCGAGCTGGTGGAAGTCGACTCTGGAGACGTACGGCGCGGGCTCGGTCTCGTTGAAGTACAGCGTGAACGAGCCGTAGTTGCCCCAGGTCCTGCTGCAGCCCGAGCGCACGATCGGCACCGAGGACGGCACGTCGTCCACGACGTAGGCGTTGGCCGGGATGCCGCTGAGCGAGCAGTTGGGCGCGTTGTGGGTGCCGTCGGGTTGCTCGGGATAGGAGGTGTCGAAGCGCAGCAGCTCGTGGCCGCACACGCCGCTGCCGCACATCCGGTACCACGTCGGGGTGTGCCACCAGCACTTCAGGTCGTACTGGCCGGAGGCGTCCTTGTGCTTGCACGGCGCGGCCGCGTCGCCCGGGTCGCAGTCGTTCTTGCCCGGCTCGCAGAAGGACGAGACGAGCGGCTTGGCGGCGTTGCGGTCCTCGACGCTGACCCACCAGGCGGGACGGAAACCGGGGCCGTCCGGGGTGGAGATGGAGTAGGCGGCGAAGCCGATGACCTTCTCCTCGTACGGCCACAGCTGCGGCTCCGCGGGGTCGTGCGGGTTGCTGTTGAAGAAGTGGCGGTTGGCCGGGTAGACGGGGTTGGCGGGGTTGTTGGCCCAGCCCACCCCCCACGGCGAGCCGTCGTGCTGGTCGGGGTGGAAGCCCGAGTTGTAGGCCCAGATGGCGAAGATCCAGTTCTCCAGCCACGCCGAGTCGCCGTTGCTGTGGATCAGCCCGGCGTTGCGGGTCTGGTTCCACTTGTCCTGGAGGATGCGCAGGCCGGCGGCCATGTTCGTGGCGTAGTCGACGGCGATCTCCCGCTGCTGCCAGGCGGGCAGCGCGACCTCGCAGAAGTTCTCGTCCGGCTTGCAGGGACGCTCGTGGCCCTGCTTGCGCATGCCGTCGGTGATCTGGGTGATGCCGTACCCGCAGTCGCTCTTGTCCCAGTTGATCACCCAGTCGTCGGAGGGGTCGTCGTTGTAGAGCTCACGGCCGTAGTAGTTGCCGATCAGCGGGTTGCCGGTGCTTCCCGGCAGCACGTGGCCGGTGGCCTGCCAGAGGTTCGTCTCCTGCGACATGATGCCGAGGAACACCTGTACCGGGACCCGGCCGCCGCCCGCCAGGGAGAGCGGCGGGAACTCGCCCTGCGGCCGCCACTGCGTCAGGCCCGACTGCTTCCAGCCGGTCGGGCGCAGCATCGTCAGGTTGCCGACCACCGCCTGGTCCGCCGCCCACTCCACCTGGCGCGGCGTCGGCTGGTACACCTGCGTGTACGGATCGTTGCGCGGCACGGAACAGTAGGCGCCGGTGTCGACGGTGCCGGTCATCGACGTGGCGGCCGTCACCGCGAGGGCACCGGTGCCGGCGGCGGTGCCGGTGTCGGGCACGCCGTCCGAGGTCCGTACCGTGAAACCGGTCTCCCTGCCGGTGGTCGTGATCCTGGTCTTCAGATGGACGACCTGGGGCTCGTCGGGGCGCTGCGACGTCATCGACCGCACCCACTCCGCGGACGGCTCCCGGCCCGATCCCATCGAGGGCCGCGTCTGCGGCAGGACGGCCAGCCGCCCGTGCGAGGAGAGCCGGGCCGTGGCGGGGACGTCCACGCGGGTCACCGAGGCGGGCAGCGGCCGCGCGGTCGTGAGGCTTCCGGTGAGGAACACCTTCCCGCCCGTGCCCGCGCGCACGTCGACCTCGGTGAGCGGCCCCGAGGCCAGCTCCGCCGCCTCGCCCCCGGCGACGGGCACGCGGCGCACGCGGGCGACGTCCCCCTGGTGCTCCATGAACACCACGCCGCCGCCGGCGTCGGCGGCCAGCCTGAACGGCACCGACGCCGCCCTGGCGAGGTCGCGCGGCTCCCCGCGCGCGGGAAGGAACCGCAGGCTGCTGCCGGCGGCGGCCACGATGCCGCCGTTCACGGGGATGGCGGACGTGACCTGCCCGGCCTGCTCGACGGGCGCGGCCATCCGTCCCGAGGCCGCGTCGAGCACGGACAGCCGGGTGCGCGCCGGCGGGCCGCCCGGCTGGTCCCCTCCCCTGGCCTGCGTGATCACGCTGCGCTCTCCCTGGCCGCAGCCGGGGTTGAAGTAGGCGAGCGAGGAGTGGATCGGCAGCTTGGTCACCTTGCCGGTGGGCACGTCGATGAGCGCGGTGAAGGCGCCGCGGTCGAACAGGTCCGCCTGGTTGGTGAAGGCGCGCGGCGCGTACACGGCCACCGCCTTCCTGCCGGAGGCGGTGAAGCAGACGTTGCCGATCCAGCGGTCGGTCTCGAAGCCGGGCTCGCTCAGCGTCGCCAGCGTGCGCCAGGTGTAGCCGGTGCGTTCCTCGGCCGTCAGCAGGTGGAAGCCGGTCGCGTCGCCCTCGGTGGTCCAGGCGAGGTCCGGCGAGGTACGCCAGTCCGCGGCCAGCACGCGGTCCCGCTCGGCCGGGGCCACCGACGAGGAAGGCTCCTGTGGCGGCGGGGTGTCCGGCGGAGCGGCCGCGCCCGCCGGAACGGTCAGCCCGGCCGTGAGCAGCGCGGCGGCCGCGCCGATGCCGAGCGCTCTGATCGTGGGTCTGTTCATGACGGGCTCCAAGGGGGGTGGCGGATGGCAGACGGAACCGCAGAACCTGGGGCTCAGCCGGTGAAGCAGGCGTAGACGTCCACCGAGATCTTGACCGGGGACGTGCCGGTGTTCCTCAGCACGACCGTGCCGTCCGGGCGGAGCGCGGCCGTGGCGAAGCCGACGGTGCTCCGGCCCGCCGTGTACGCGACCGTCCGCACGCCGGTGGCGCTGCCGGAGGGGACGACCTCGACCGTGCCGTTCGCCGTCCCGGTGGCGGTGACGGCGACGCCGACGGCCGTGACGCCCGCCGAGGGGATGTCGCCGCCGGAGGGACGCAGCACGTACGTGCCGCCGGCGGCGACCGTCACGCCGTCGCCGACCCGGACCGGGGCGATCGCCTTGACGAGTGAGGCCCGTTCGGCGGCGGTGTAGTAGCCGCTCACCTCGACCGAGACCTCGGCCGCGCCGCCGCCCAGATTGTGCAGATTGATCTTCCCGTCGGCGCCGGGCCTGACGATGGTGAAGAACTGCACAGGGGTGTTGGCGGGGTAGTCCACGTTGGCGTCGGCCGGGAAGGCGTCCCCCGCGGGATAGACCCGGATCGTGCCGGTGGATGCGCTCTTGACCAGCACCGTCAGGGCGACGCTCTGCGGGGAGGGCAGGCCGGGCGTCGTGAGTTCGAGATTCCCCAGCGCCGCGACCGGCGCCCGGTCGGCGATCCGCGACGGCGCCACCGGGTGGTAGGTGCCGCCGACGTCGGACGCGGCGTGGTCGAGGGTGTAGCCGTGCACGTCGAGATAGACGCGGACGGCCTGGCCGCTGCGGTTCTCCAGCTTGAGCGCGCCGTCCTCGCCGACCTTCGCCACGACCATGGTGGAGGCGTACCGGCCGGCGTCGTAGAACAGCACGTCGCCCTTCGGTTCGGGCTCGCCGGAGGGGTAGACGGCCAGCGAGCCGGTGTTGAAGAAGTCGCCCTTGGCGGCGATGTTGACCGCGACGGCGGCGATGCCGTCGGCGGGGAGCCCGGCGACGCCCGCGAGGGGGACGGTCAACGTCGAGTTCGCGCTGATCTGGACGTTGCCGAGGACACGGGTGCGGGTCTGGAAGAGCTGGTGCGGGCCGGGGCGGGCCGCGGAGCCGAGAGCGGCCTCGTCGAGCTGGATGCGGGGAGTGCTGCCGCCGCCGTGGGCGATGGGCTTGCCGGTGTCCTTCAGCGCCGCCTCGATCTCGGCCGGCGTGGCGTCGGGACGCGCCTGGCGCAGCACCGCCAGAGCTCCGGCGACGTGCGGGGCGGCCATCGACGTGCCGCTCATGGACTGCCACCGGCCGCCCGGCACCGACGAGACGATGTCCGTCCCGGGGGCGAACAGGTCCAGCAGCGGGCCGCGATTGCTGAAGGAGGACACCTCGTCCTGGTCGGTGGTGCTGCCCACCGCGACGGCGGAGGAGACGCAGGCCGGGGCGCTGACGGCGTCGGTGTAGCCGTTGTTGCCCGCGGCCACCACCGTGAGGGCCCCGGCGGCGAGCAGCCGGTCGATCGCGGGTCCGCGCGGATCGTCGTCGCACGGGGAGGTGTACCTGCCGCTGCCCAGGCTGAGGTTGACCGCGGCCACCGGGACGCCCTCGTCGATCAGGTCCAGGACCTTCTCCATCCCCGCGAGCTGGGCGCTGACGAAGCTCAGCAGGCACGGCGGCCCGGCGCTCCCGCAGTAGGAGAAGGAGTCGAACCTGCTGTAGACCTGAACGGCGACGAGGCCGGCCCCCGGAGCGACCCCGCCCGCCGCGTCGCCGGTCTCCTGCCCGGCGACGATCCCGGCCACGTGCGTGCCGTGGGCGCAGTCGAGGTACGCGCACGGCCCGCTGTCGGCGTCCGCCGCTCCGGGCCCTTCCTGCTGGTCGGCGCCGTCCGGGCACAGGCTGGAGGCTCCGTAGGCGGCGTCGCTGGGCGAGAAGCACGCCTCGGCCACGACGCGCCCGCCGAAGAACGGATGGTGAACCGCGACACCCGAGTCCAGGACGGCCACCGCGCTGCCCTCGCCGGTCAGCCCCGCCTCCCGGGTGCGGTCCGCGCCGATGAGGGGCACGCTCTCGGCGAGGCTGGGCGGGACCGGCACGTCCTCCGACACGCTGACCACGCCCGGCTGGGCCGCCAGCCGGTCCACCTCCGCGCGGCCGGCGCGCACGGTGAGCACCGGTAATCGCGACAGCGTCTGGATCACCCGTCCGGAGCCGGCCGCGGCGGCCGCGGCGGACAGGCCGGCGCGGTCCCGCGTCACCACGTTCACGCGGACCTCGCCGCCCGCGGACAGCTTCGCCGCCAGCCCGGGGTCCACGCGGGGGCCGGCCGCCGCCGCCGAGGCGGCCTGCGACGGCTCGGGCGGCGCCGCGACGAGGGCCGTCATGAGGGCCGTCATGACGGCGGCCGCGGTGATGAGGCGGCGGACCAGGGGTTGCTTCATGTGCACTCCGCTCGACGAAGGACGTGCCTCGGCAGGATCACTGGCCCGCCAGTACCGCCTTGGCACGCCGCACCCAGGTGGTGAAGACGGACAGCGACTCGGTCAGCGCCTGCCGCTGGTCGCGGACCATGACCTCTTCGTAGGCGCGCTTCGCCGCACGGTACGTCGGCAGCAGGCCGGCGCCGTCCGCGCAGGCGGCGTCGTCGGCCGCGACCTGCTTCTCCGCCTGTGTGGCGGCCACACCGGGCTCCCGGCCGGCCCAGCGCAGATCGGCGCGGGCGCTCATCGGGCTGTCGTAGGCGTACCCCTTGGCCGTCATGCAGCTCACCCACTGGTTCAGGGCCCGTGCGACGGCGGTGTGCTCCAGGGCGAGGAAGCTCGCGTCGTCGGCCAGCAGCCGGGGGTCGGCGACCAGCGCGTGGTCCTGGCCGAGGACGCTGGTCTCGCCGCTGGTCGCGCAGCCGCCCTGGGGGATGGACTCCCCCGGCCCGGTCGTGGCGGCGGTGCCGTCGTAGGCCGCCATCTCCTCCGCCGTGGGCGCGCGCTGGTCGGCGGGCTCCGCGGCGGCGGCCGCCACGGCCGGGTCGAGCGCGGGCCTCGGGTATCCGGACCGGGAGGCCGCCGTCGCGTCGAGGGGTTCGATCAGGTCGGCCTCGACGTAGTCCTCGGGGTTCCAGTTCCGTACGACGCCCGCCGTCCAGGCGGAGAAGCCGAGCGACTGCATGCACGTGGCGGTAGCGGCGTCCTTGGCCAGGTCGATGGTGTGGATGTCGGCCATGGACGTCATGTACGGATCGAGCGGCATCGGCAGCCCCGGATCCGACGGGACGGCGGTGAGCGCCGGCTCCGGGATCGGGGACGGCTCCGGCCCGAGCGTCCCCGTGGGCCCGGGAACCGGCAGCACCTCGCCCGTGGTGGGCAGCGGGTCGGGGTCGAGGGTCGGGGAGGCGGCCGAGCTGTACGCCGCCGGCTGGAGGTTGACCGCGGTGATCCCGATGGTCAGCAGGACGGCCCCGGCGGCCAGCAGCGGTGGTGTGCCCTTTCTCATTTGCCGTTCCTCCTCCAGAAGCACTCGCCCTTGCCGATCCATCTGCCCTCGGTGCAGTATTCGCGCGAGTAGAGAATGACGTTGGAATAATGGAAGGGCTGCAGCACGCCCAGGGTGTCGTGCCATCCGTCGCCCCGGCAGCCCTGCCAGTTGTACCAAATGAGAAATCGCCGGCTGTAGATGCGGCTGTAGACGCTGCGGCCCTTCCACTGCTGCTGGGCGCCGCCCCACCAGCTCCATTGCGTGACCGGGCACGCGGCGCCGTTGTAGTCGGGGGTGAAGGTGGAGTTCCAGCGGTCCATCGATTTGCCGCTGTTCACGTTGCGCACGCGGTAATAGCCGGCGCTGGTCTTGGTGTCCTTCCACAACTGGTTCTTGCCGCCGTTGTAGCGCCAGACGGAGACGATGCCGCCATTGGCCTTCGATTTCTGGTAGACCTCCAGGTACTGGCGCGTGTATTCGTTCTGCCAGCGGTATGTGCCGTCCGCGTGCGCGGCGGCGGGGAGGACGGCCGCCACGGTCGCGACCGCGGCGACGACCGTCACCGTGGCCCGCGTGGCCGTGCGGACGGCGGGACGAGAGCCTTTCATCGGGTGGATCTCCCTTCTGCGCGGAAGGTGCGAGGGGTTCCGGCCGGCACGGGGACGCACCGGCCGGCGGCGGCTGCTCACGAACCCTGGACGTGCCACCATCTCGTGCACCTCCAGCTGCTGCCGCCCTTCACGCAGGCCCTGAAGTAGCGGCCGGTCACCTCGTTGACGCCGCCCGTGGTCCCGCTGCTCGCGCCGCTGGGGATCGTCTTGTGGCAGGCGTGGTAGGACGAGCCGCCGGTGTCGGACCAGTCGAGCGAGACCTTGTCGCCCGATCGCAGGCCGCTGCCCCAGGCCCACCAGATGCTGGAGTTCCACGTACCGCTGTAGAGGCCCGCCCCGCCGCGGGAGGTCCCGGCCACGTACTCCAGCCGGGACCTGTCGCCCTTGGCGGGGTAGTAGTCGTAGGGGTCGTAGTTGGGCCCGCAGGAGTAGTTGATCAGTCCCGCCGCGTGGACCTCCTCCGAGATGATCACGTCGCCGTCGTCGGTCGCCGGCTCGCGGGACGGGGTCGGCGACGGCTGGGGCGAGTGGGCCAGCGCGGGCGGCGTGGTGAGAAGAGCGGCGGCGGCCACGCCGAGTACCAGGGCGGAAGCGACTCGTACTGCTTTCACGTGTTGTCACCTTTCGGAGGGCTGGATGCCGCGCCTCGACGTGCGAGC
>NZ_JBSFGJ010000278.1:0-12636 GCF_053596515.1 Nonomuraea sp. NPDC001684 | reverse complement strand
CATCGCCGACGACGACCAGCGCGTCAACCCCTACGGCGGCGCGATCGCCTTCGGCCACCCGCTGGCCTCCTCGGGCGACGGGCTCACGGTCGAGGGCGTGCTGCACCCCGAGCGGATGACGCCCGGCCTGATGCGCCGCTGTCTACGCCGCCACCTCGACACCCTTGCCGAACCAGGTCTCTAGCGCCCGCGTCAGCGTCTCGTCCGGCGTGCCCGCCCAGGCCACGTAGCCGTCGGGGCGGACCAGCACGGCCTCGGCCGGGCACGACGGCACGGTGACCGTCTCGACCCGCTCGTGCCGCACGCGCAGCTCGCCGGTGCGGTCGAGCAGCAGCGGACGGGCCCGGGACGCGGGCTCGGCGGGCAGATCGGCCAGGAACCGGCCGGCGAGGGGATGCCCGCTGCCGGGCGTCGGGTAGGGCAGGTCGGAGCCCGCCATGAGCGCCGCGACGCGCCGCCGGTTGGCGTCGTCGTCCAGCAGCTCGGCGAACAGCGTGCGCAGGGCGGTCACGTCGGGGCCCGGCGCGGCCAGGGCGAGCTGGGCGCTGGAGTGCAGGGCCACCCGCTCGGCGGCGGGCCTGCGCTCGGCGTCGTAGGTGTCGAGCAGCCCCTCGGGCGCCCAGCCCTGGAGCTCGGCGGCCAGCTTCCAGGCCAGGTTGGCGGCGTCCTGGAGGCCGAGGTTGAGCCCGGGGGCGCCCATGGCCGAGTGCACGTGGGCGGCGTCGCCGGCCACCAGGACGCGGCCCGCCCGGTAGCGGTCGGCCACCCGGGTCTCGCGGCCGTTCAGCCGCCGGAGCAGGTGGGGGCCCTCGCCGGTGGGCGGGGCGAGCGGCAGGTCGGCCCCGAGCACGCGGGCCAGGCTCGCGCGCAGCTCGCCGATCGTCATCGGCACGTCGTCGCCGGGGACCTCGCCGCCCCACTCCATCGCGGTGACCGAGAGCTCGCCCGGCCCCGTGGGCAGCATCGCGTACGCGCCGCGCTCGGTCCGGTGCCAGGTGTAGAGCGCGAACGTGCCGTGGCCGGGCACCTCCATCTCGGCCGTGCCGGGCCGCACGACCGCTCCCGGCACGGTGACGTGGGCCGTGCGGCTGACGACGTCGGGCGCGCTCACCCCCGGGAAGCCGATGCCGGCCCGCTTCCTGACCAGGCTGTGTGCGCCGTCGCAGCCCACCAGGTAGCGCGTCCGCAGCTCGAAGGGGCCTTCGAGGCCCGTCACCGCGAGCGTGACGCCCTCGGCGTCCTGCTCGAAGCCGGTCAGCTCGCGGCCGCGCCGGATCTGCACGCCCAGCTCGACGGCCCGCCGCTCGAACAGCTCCTCCAGCTCCGGCTGCCGGACGGGCAGCGCCCGCAGCGGGTTGCCGTCGAGCCCGGCCAGGTCGAGCGGCATGGCGCCGAAGACGAACGCGGGCACCGGCGCGGGCACCGCGGCGAGCCCGCGCTGGTGCAGCAGGCCGACGACCTGGCCGATGATGCCGTTGGCCTTGGGCCGGTCGCTGCGGGCGGGCAGGCGTTCGAGCACGACGGGCCGGACTCCGGCCAGGCTGAGCTCGCAGGCCAGCATCAGGCCGTTGGGCCCGGCGCCGGCGATGACGACGTCCGCGACCGCGGCGTCTGTCGAGGTCATGGGGTCTCTCCTTCGGTTCTGGGGTGGGGGGCGGGCAGCCCCGCGGCCAGCCGGTGCAGCGCCTCACGCAGCACCGGCACCAGCGGGACGGGCGGGTCGGAGCGCAGCCAGTGGCCGACGGCCACCTGCACGGCGGCGCTCACCGTGGCCGCCACCAGGTGCGGGTAGAGGTCTTCGTCCGGATCGGTGCCCGTGCGCTCGGCCACGGCCGCGGCCAGCTCGCCGTCGGCCGCGAACTGGGCCTTCAGCGCCTCGGCGCGCAACGCCGGCTCCTCGGCCAGCAGCCTGGTGAGGGCCAGCCGGTCGGCGTCGGGCGGCCCCGGGCTGGTCAGGGCGTGTTCCCAGGGCTCGGCGACGGCCGCGATCAGCGCCTCCCACAGCGGCTCGGCCGCCGGGCGGGCGCGCAGCACGGCCACCGTCCGCCGGACGCGGTCGGTGTGGCGGGCGGCGAGGGCCTCGTACTTGCTGGAGAAGTAATTGTTGAACGTGCGCGGCGACACGCCGACCAGCTCGGCGACGTCCTCCACCCGGACGTTCTCCAGCCCGCGCTCCAAGGCCAGCTTGAGCGCCGCGTCCATCAGCGCCTCGCGGGTCGCCTGCTTCTTCCGTTCCCTCAATCCGGTCACTCTTTCAGAGTACGCATTTTTTCTGATCACGCAATCTTTCTGTAGAAGTAATTCTTTACCTAACGGCCACCCGACCGAGCAGGCGTTAGATTGGAGAGATGTCCACCACGCTGACCATGGAGTTCGCCGGCACGGTCAGAGCCGACCGCTCCGGGCCCGTCGACCGGCTGCGCGACGCCGCCGCGATGACCGAATGGCTCCGCGAGCACGCGGCCGACCTGGACCTGCCGCCCGGATTCACCGCCACGGAGGAGTTGCGCGAGCAGACCGTACGGCTGCGCCAGGCCGTCCGGGCGCTGCTGGCCAGGGCGATCGCCCCGGAGCCGCCGAGCGCCGCGGACGCGGCCACCCTGCCCGGTTTCGCCGAGTCGCTGGCCCTGGTCAACGCGACCGCCCTGGCCGCCCCCACGGCCCCGCAGCTGTCGTGGACCGGCGAGCCGGCGCTGACCATGGCCCCCGCGACCAAGGCGAACCCGTCCACGCGCCTGCGGGGGCGGCTCGCCGTCGCGGCCGTGGAGTTCCTGGCCGGCCCCGACCGCGTCCTGCTCCGCACCTGCGGGGCCCCGCGCTGCGTGCTCTATTTCGTCAAGGAGCACCCGCGCCAGGAGTGGTGCTCACCGGCGTGCGGCAACCGCGCGCGGGCGGCGCGGCACTACCGGGAACACAAGAAATAGCCCTCTCTAACGCCAACGACCCACTTTTGCCGTTATATTGATTTCTAACGGCCAAGCAGTCGTGCAACCGTTAGACGAGGAGAGTCGTATGTCATTCCGGACCGGGCACGTCGGGCTCAACGTCACCGACCTCGACAGGTCGAAGGAGTTCTACGGCCGCGTCTTCGGCTTCACCGTCGCCCACGAGTCCGCCGAGGACGGCCGCCGCTACGCCCTCCTCGCCCAGGACGGCAAGCTCGTCGTCACGCTCTGGCAGCAGAGCGACGGCCGCTTCCCCACCGCCCTGCCCGGCCTGCACCACCTGTCCTTCCAGGTCGAGGACCTCGACGCGGTGCGCAGGGCCGAGCAGGTCATCAGGGAGATCGGCGCGAAGCTGCACCACGACGGCGTGGTCCCGCACGGCGAGGGCGCCTCCTCCGGCGGCGTGTTCTTCGAGGACCCCGACGGCATCCGGCTGGAGATCTCCGCCCCCGGCGCCGCGGGCGACCGTCCCGCTCCCACGGCCGGCGCTCCCACCTGCGGATTCTTCTAAATGAGACATCCGGGGGAGATCGCCGTCCAGGCGCGCGCCGGGGTGCGGACGCCGGGCGCGTTCGGCAGCTCGCGCACCCGTCCCGAGATCCCCGAGGTGGCCGCCGCGTTCCTGCGGGCCCAGCACCTGCTGGTCGCGGGCGCGGCCGACGACCTCGGCCAGGTGTGGGCCGACGTGCTGACCGGGCAGCCGGGGTTCGCCGACGCCGACGACGACCGCACGATCACCGTCCGCGCCCTGCCCGCGGCGCCGCTGCGCGGCCTGTTCACGGCGGAACGCGACATCGGGCTGCTGGCCATCGAGCCGCGCACCCGGCGCCGGATGCGCGTGAACGGCACCGCCGTCCAGGCGGGCGGCGGCCTGGTGATCTGGACGGAGCAGGTGTACTCCAACTGCCCCAAGTACATCCAGGCCCGCGAGCCCACCGCCGCGCCCGGCGTCCCGGAGGTCGTCGGCGGCGGGACGCGGCTCGCGCCGGGCCACGTCGAGTGGATCGAGCGGGCCGACACGTTCTTCATCGCCACCCGCGCCGCGGGCCTGGGGGCCGACGTCTCCCACCGGGGCGGCAACCCGGGGTTCGTCCGGGTGACCGGGCCGGGGTCGCTGGAGTTCCCGGACTACGTCGGCAACTCGATGTACATGACGCTCGGCAACCTGGAGCTCGACCCGGCCGCCGGGCTGCTGTTCGTCGACTGGGACGCCGGCCGCACCCTCCACCTGACCGGCCGGGCGGAGGTGGACTGGGCCGCGGAGCAGCGGTCGGTGCGGTTCGAGCTGACCGCGTACACGGAGGTGGACGGCACGGTCGGGGCGGGCTGGACCCCGCCGGAACTCCACCGCTTCAACCCGCCTGTCGCCCGCTGACGACGGGCGGCGGGCTCAGAGGTTCTCTGGCATCGAGGTCATGCCGTTCAGCAGCGGGACGAGCTGTTCCTCCTCGTAGTCCAGGTGGGCCTCCAGCTCGGCGGCCAGCCGGTCGAGCTCGTCGCCCGCGCTCGCGTCCGTGCCGGCCAGGTCGCGGACGCGGGCGACCAGCCGGGCCACCACGCGGTGCTCGGCCCCCAGCCGGGCCAGGACGTCGGCCAGCTCGGGACGCTCGGCGGCCAGGTGCGGGAACAGCACCGCGTCCTCGCCCTCGTGGTGGGCGTGCAGGGCGGCGCAGAAGGCCAGGCAGTGCGTGCGCAGGTCGAAGCCCTCGCCGCCGGCCCGCAGGCGCGCCAGCTCCCGCCGGAAGCCGTCGTGCAGCTTCACCAGTTCGTCGCCCCACGCGATCAGGCGCTGTTCCTCGCTCATGCCCACGCCACCGCCCTCGCCCGATGGACGGCCGCGAACACGGCGGCCAGCAGGGCGGCCCCGGCGGCGACGCCGAAGCTCCAGCCCGCTCCCCCGGCGGCCGACACGGCCGCGCCGACGGCTCCGGCCAGGCTGCTGCCCACGACCCTGACCAGCGCGTTCACGCCTCCGGCCGCGGCGGTCTTGGCCGGTTCGACGTGCTCGACGGCCATCGTGCCGAGCGCCGCGTACACCAGGCCGACGCCGAGGCCCAGGACGGCGGCGGCCCCGTACAGGTCGGCGGCGGTGTCGCGGAAGACCACCAGCCACACCGCGGCGGCGGTGACCAGCGCGGAGCCGCCGGAGACCAGCGCCGCGGCCGGGAAGCGCCGCATCAGCGGCCCGGCCAGCATCGAGACGGCGAGCATCAGCACCGTGGTCGGCAGCAGATACAGCCCCACCTGCAGCACCGAGGCCCCGAGGGTGCCCTGGGCGACCGCCGACAGCGTGGTGATCGCCCCGAACAGCGCGAACCCGATGAGGAACGAGGCCACCGTGGCCCCCACCGTGCCCCGGTGCAGCAGCATGGGGATCTCGATCAGCGGCGAGGCGGTGCGCCGGGCCGTGACCACCCACGCCACCGCGAGCACGACCGCCCCCGCGAGCAGGCCCAACGTCGGCGGCGACGTCCAGCCCCAGGCGCCGCCCTTGCTGATCGCGAGCAGCAGGCAGACCAGCCAGCCGGCGACGAGCACGGCCCCCACCAGGTCGGGACGCCCCGCCCGCCCGGCCGGCACGGCCTCCCGCACCAGCGCCGCCACCAGCACGAAGCTCAGCGCGCCCAGCGCCGCCAGGATCCAGAACATGGCCCGGTGGTCGCCGCCGACCAGCCCGGCCAGGATCATGCCGCCGCCGCTGCCCACGCCGATCGTGGCGCTGAGCACGCCGATCGCCGTGGCCAGCCGGTGGGCGGGGACCGCCTGCCTGGCCAGCCCCATGGCCAGCGGGAGCAGCGCGGCGGACACGCCCTGGAGCACCCGTCCGGCGACGACCGCGCCGAGCGCGCCGGACAGCGCGGCGACCGCCGCACCGGCCACGAGCAGGGCGAGCGCGGACAGGGCGACGGCGCGGCGGCCGTACATGTCGCCCAGCCGGGACAGCAGCGGGATCGCGACCGCGCCGGACAGCAGGCCGGCGGTGAGCGTCCAGGAGACGGAGGTGGGCGACGCGCCGAACTGCCTCTGGAGCAGCGGGAGCATCGGGACGACGACGGTCATCTGGAGTGACCCGACGGCGACGGCGAACGCCAGGACCACCACCGCCGTCCAGGGAGATGTCTTTTTATACATGTATAGAAAGTAGCATGACGACATGCCCGCACGCACTGGAAGGCCGCCCCGGATCTCGCGGGCGGACATCGTGGCAGCGGCGCACCGGGTCATCGAGGCCGACGGCGTCGGCGGGCTGACCATGCGCAGGCTGGCCAAGGAGGTCGGCAGCACGCCGATGGCGCTCTACCACCACGTCCGCGACAAGGAGGAGCTGCTGCTGCTCCTGCTCGACGAGTACGCGGCCGGGCTGCCGCGCCCCGACCTGCCCGCCGACCCGCGCGACCGGGTGGTCGTGGTGGCCCTGGCCATGCGCGACGCGGTGGCCGGCTGCCCCTGGGCGGTGGACGTGCTGCGCGCCGACGACCTGCTCGCGGTCGGCGCGCTGTGGTACCCGGAGAAGATCATCGACGCGGCCCTCGGCGCGGGCCTGACGGCCGAGCGCGCCGTGCACCTCTACCGGATCATCTGGCACTACACGGCGGGCGAGATCGCCGTCCGCGCGGCGGCCGGGCGCAGGCGCGAGGAGGGCGGGCCGACCTACCGCGACCAGGTCTTCGCCGGCCTCGACCCGGCCGCCCTGCCCCGCCTGGCCGAACTGGGCGGCCGCTGGGCCGAGCTCACCGCCGAGGACACCTACGAGCTGGGGTTGCGCGCCCTGGTGGACGGCCTGCTCCCCCGCCCCGGCCAGACGGCGACGGGGTGAGTCAGGGGCCGAAGGCGCGGCGGTAGGCGGAGGGTGAGGTGCGCATCGCGCGGGTGAAGTGGTGGCGGAACGTCGCCGGGCTCTCGAACCCGACCGCCGCCCCGATCTCCTCCACCGGCACCGCCGTCGTCTCCAGCATCGGCAGGCTCGCCGCCACCCGCTGCGAGATCACCCACCGCAGCGGGCTGGTCCCGGTCTGCCGCTTGAAGTGCCTGATGAACGAGCGTTGCGACATGTGCGCCACCGCGGCCAGGTCCGCCACGCCGATCGGCTCGGCCAGGTGGTCGAGCGCCCACCCCATCGCCCTGGCCACGCCGCCGTCGTCGGCCACGGGCGTGACGGCGGCCTCGATGAACTGGGCCTGACCGCCCTCCCGGTGCGGCGGGACGACCAGGCGGCGGGCGACCGCGTTGGCCACGTTCGGCCCGTGGTCGTTGCGCACCAGGTGGACGAGCAGGTCGAGGCCGGCGGCGCTGCCCGCGCTGGTCAGCACGTCGCCGCCGTCCACGTACAGGACCGAGGGGTTGACGCGGACGGCGGGGAAGCGCCGCTGGAGCAGGTCGGCGTACCTCCAGTGGGTGGTGGCCTCGCGGCCGTCCAGGAGGCCGGCGGCGGCCAGCGCGAACGCGCCGGAGCAGATCGACACCATCCGGGCGCCCCGGCCGTGGGCCAGGCGCAGCGCCTCGACCAGCTCGCCCGAGACCTCGCCCCGGACGTCGGCCACGCCGGGCACGATCACCGTCCCGGCCCCGGCCAGCACGTCGAGCCCGTGCGCGGCCTGCATGGTGAACCCGCCGACCACGCGCAGCGGCTCGGCGGTCTCGGCGCACACCTTGAGGTCGTACCAGGGGACGTCCAGCTCGGGCCGGGGCAGCCCGAAGAACTCCACGACGCACCCCAGCTCGAACGGCGCCATCCCGTCGAAGGCCAGCACGGCGACCGTGGGCAACCGGGCGGGAACCGGCAGCGGAACCGGAACCGGCGGCCGGGCGGAGGCCCGAAGCGGGGCGGCGGGGGTCGAGGGCGGTCGGCCGGAGGACGGAAGCGGCACATCCGCATATTAACCGCCCATATCCGGCGCGAGCAGGTTAGCGCTCCGCTCCCTGCGGCAGGAGTGATATATGCATATTTCGGGGGTAGAGACCGTTTTCCCCGATCACCGCTACGAGCAGGCGGAGATCACCGAAGCGTTCTCCCGTCTGACGGACTGCGACGAGGAGTTGCTGCGGCGCTTCCACGCGGCCACCGGCGTCGTGGGCCGCAACCTCGCACTCCCGCTGGACGGCTACACCAAGCTCGACTCCTTCGCCCGCGCCAACGCCATGTACGTCGAGATCGCCCTCGACCTGGGCGAACAGGCCGTCCGAGGCGCCCTCGAAAAGGCCGACGTGCCGCCGGGGAAGATCGACCACTTGCTGTTCTGCTCGACCACCGGCCTGGCCACGCCCTCGCTGGACGCCAAGCTCGCCCAGCGCCTCGGGCTGCGCGGCGACGTCAAGCGGGTGCCCGTGTTCGGCCTCGGCTGCGCCGCCGGGGCCTCGGGCCTGTCGCGCCTGCACGACTATCTGCGCGGCTGGCCGGACCACGCCGCCGTGCTGGTCTGCGTGGAGCTGTGCTCGCTGACCATCCAGCGCGACGACTCCTCGATCGCCAACATGATCGCCAGCGGCCTGTTCGGGGACGGCGCGGCGGCCGTCGTGGCCACCGGGCGCGGCCGGGGCCCCGAGGTCGTCGCCACCCGCAGCAGGCTCTACCCCGACACCGAGCACCTGATGGGATGGGAGGTGGGCGACCACGGCTTCCACATCGTGCTCGACGCCGACCTCACCCACTTCGTGGACCAGGTGCTGGCCGACGACATCAGGGCCTTCCTGGCCGACTACGGCCTGACCCCCGACCAGGTGCCGACGTGGATCTGCCACCCCGGCGGCCCCAAGGTCATCGACAAGATCGTGCAGAGCCTCGACCTCGATCCCAGGGCCCTGGACGTGACCTGGCGGTCGCTGCGGACGTACGGGAACCTGTCGTCGGTCTCGGTGCTCCACGTGCTCCAGGAGACCCGCGGGCACCCCGGGCGCCCCGCCGTCCTGATGGCCCTGGGGCCCGGCTTCTCCGCCGAACTGCTCCTGCTGCACTGGTGACGCGACCGGCCGACGGGCGAAGGTCGATGACGACCGGGCGACGGCCGGTAACGGCGGGGCGACGGCGGCCTCCTCCGGGCCCGCGCGACCGTCCGCGCGGCACATCCCCGCCCATCCCATCAATCCTGATGTGTCACAACTGATCACGTGACGATCGCGGTTTGCGCTCGCTTGCGTCTCCGGCCCGGCCGCTGCCACACGGATCTCCGTCATAGGACGCGGAGGTGGTTGTGATGAGATGTCGCCCCTTAGCCATTCGTCCCCTGGCCATCAGCGTCGGGCTCGCCGCGCTTCTCGGACTCGCCGCGTGCGGCGGCTCCGGCGGATCGTCCACCGGCAGCGCCGCGCGGGCCCCCCTGTCCGACACGCAGCGTCAACCCGCGCCGAGCGCGTCCCCGGCCGGCACCCAGGAGTCCGAGCAGGACACGACCAAGGCGCAGATCTCCACCTTCGCCCTGGACGTGGACACCGCCTCGTACGGCTACGCCCGCCGTACGCTCCAGGAAGGGCGCTGGCCCGCGCCCGGCGAGATCCGCCCCGAGGAGTGGGTCAACGCCTTCGGGCAGGACTACGCGCAGCCCTCCGACGACGGCTTCGCCGTGCACGTGGACGGCGCCCGGCTGCCCGGCCGCGACGAGGCCGTGCTCCGCGTGGGCCTGCAGACCCGCGCCTCCGACTCGGCCGCGCGCCGCCCGGCCAACCTCACGTTCGTGGTCGACGTCTCCGGCTCGATGGCCGAGACCGGCCGCCTCGACCTGGTCAAGTCGGCCCTGCACAAGCTGCTCGACCAGCTCGCGCCCGGCGACCAGGTGTCGCTCGTGGCGTTCAGCGACGAGGCGGAGGTGCTGGCCTCCATGACGCCGCTCACCGCCAGGAGCCAGCTCCACGCCGCGGTGGACGAGCTGGACACCGCCGGCGGCACGAACCTGCAGAGCGGCGTCCTGACCGGGTACCGGGAGGCGTCGCAGGCGTTCCGGGCCGCCGCCACGAACCGGGTCGTCCTGCTCTCCGACGGCCTGGCCAACCAGGGCGACACCGAGTGGCGGTCCATCGTGGAGCAGGTCAAGGAGTACGCGGGCAAGCAGGTCACGCTGCTCACCGTCGGCGTCGGCCGCGACTACGGCGACGAGCTGATGGAGCAGCTGGCCGACAACGGCGACGGCATGGCCGTCTACGTGGACTCCGAGCAGGAGGCCGAGAAGGTCTTCACCACCCAGCTCCCGGCCACCATCGAGGTACGGGCCCGCGACGCCAAGGCGCAGGTCGTCTTCAACCCCTCGGTCGTGGAGAGCTACCAGCTCATCGGCTACGAGAACCGCGCGATGTCGGCCGAGGAGTTCCGTGACGACAGCCGCGACGGCGGCGAGATCGGCCCCGGCCACTCGGTCACGGCCCTGTACGCCCTGCACCTCAAGCCGGGCGCGCGGGGACAGCTCGCCCAGGCGACCGTGCGCTGGCAGGACCCCGACACCCGGGCGGCCTCCGAGGCCGGCAAGTCGCTGCGGGCCGACGAGCTGAACGCCTCGATCTGGACCGGTACGCCGGTCCGGCTGCAGGTGGACGTGGTGGTCGCGGCCTTTGCCGTCTACCTGCGCGACAGGAAGGCGTTCGGCCTGGACCTGCCGGCGCTGCGCGAGCACGCCGGGCGCCTGGCGCGGACCTCGGAGGACCCGATGGTCGCCGAGCTGGTCACCCTGATCGACAAGGCCCGCTCGGTCGGCTGACCGCCCGGCGGGGTCAGGCGGGGTCGGGGGCCGGCCGGGAGGCGACGAAGCCCTGGTGGGGCGAGCGCGAGACGGGAAGTGTGCCCGCGTAGAGCTCCCCCACCAGCGGCATGGGTTCGGGGTGGCAGAACACCGACGAGCCCGTGCGCAGGATCGCCGGGCTGTTCAGCACCAGCGGCAGCCCGGCCAGCAGGAACGGCAGCGCGTTCGCGGCCTGCTCGGGGGTGAGCTCCTGGCCGCCGACGCTCGGCAGCACCGCCGCCACGCACCGGGCGCGGAACGCGGCGTCCTTGGCGGCCAGCCGCTCCAGCTCCCGGCGGGAGCGCCGGTAGGCGCGGTTGCCGGCCAGCTCGTTCCAGTCGAAGACGGTGGCGTTGGCCGCGCCCATGCCTTCGAGCACCCGGATCACCCGGTTGCGCGTGTTGTTGGCCGCCGACCGCGCCTTGATCAGCGCCGCCCCGGACGGGAGCCCGCGCGCGACCAGCGTGCCGGCCAGCTCGACGCCCGGCACGAGCACGTGCACCCCGGTGAACGTGCGGGTCGCCCACTCCAGCAGGCTGCGGATGGCCCGCAGGGTGAAGAACCCGTTGAACGCGCTGACCTCGACGACGGCATGCTCACGAGCGGCGAGGATCTTCGCGCACCGCGGGGTCAACGGGACGGCCTGCACGCTGGACATGGCACGGAGAGTAGCAAGATTTGACTCAGCGTATGCCCGGTACGCGCATGTGTGTGGCGGGTCCCGGAGTCCGATACACTTGTGACCGCAGCAAGGGGCTATGGCGCAGTTGGTAGCGCGCCTCCATGGCATGGAGGAGGTCTGGGGTTCGAATCCCCATAGCTCCACCCCTCATCCACCCGGGCGTTCGCCCGGGTCACTCCCTCTCCCGCAGCTCGTAGTCCAGGGTGTAGGAGTGCGAGCCGTCCGGGGCGATGATGATGTTCATCCGTCCCGTGATGCCGGTCAGCTCGCCGACGCCCGAGTCGGGCACGATCGTGATGGTGAGCGACTGCCCTCCGCGGTCGCTCAGCGCCTGGTGCGCCACGACGAAGCCGCCCTTCCGGCCCTCCAGGGTGCCCTCGATGCGTTCCAGCGCCACGTAGGCGCGCGAGTCCTCCACCGGGGTCGAGGCCACCATCAGGTGGACGACGCTCGTCCCGGTCAGGTCGCCGTGGAAGGTCTTGGTCATGCTGACGAGGCCGAGCGCGACGCCGTCGCGGTCGTCGAAGGGCGGCTTGGCGTCCCAGCCGGCGGTGTCGAAGGTTCCCTTTGCGGTCATGGGAAAACATCATGCCGGTCTTACCTGTCAGCTTCCGTCAGGTACCGGCCAGACGTTCCACGACGGGCGCGAAGGCGTCGATGAACTGGGCGTTCACCGTCACGTACGAGATCCCGAGCCGGTCCCTGCGCCGCCGCAGGACGTCGGCCATCTCGTCGGGGGTGCCGGTGAGCAGGCCGGTGGCCTCGGGGCCGAGCGGGCCGAAGCGGCCGGCCAGCCAGGCGGGCGGCTCGCCGCCGGCGGCCACCAGGTTCATGCCGAGCTCCAGGTCGTGGAAGCGGTCGCCGGCCAGCTCGTACAGCTCGTCGAGCTTGGCGGCGACCTGGTCCTCGGTGTGCTGCGGCGGCACGCCGAGCGCCACCGTGTCGGCCTTGCGCGCGGCCAGCCCCAGCACGCGCGCGCCCGTCGCGGCGACCAGGATCGGCACGTCCTTGACCGCGTCGATCGTGGCGGCCAGGCGTGCCACGCGCTCGGCCGGGGTGCCGAACGGCACGCCGAGCGCCGCCGCGTCCTGCTCGGCGCCCGGACGCCCGGCGCCCAGCCCCAGCTCGAAGCGTCCGCCGGTGAGGGTATGCAGGGTGGCGGTCTCCCAGGCGACGGTCTCGGGCGTGCGGTACGGGGCGCTGATCACGTACGTGCCGACGCGCAACGTCGTGGTGACGGCGGCGGCCGCGGCCGCGGCGGCGAACGGCGACAGCGTCCCGAGCGTGTCGGGGACGAGCAGGGTGG
>NZ_JBSFGJ010000277.1:0-12647 GCF_053596515.1 Nonomuraea sp. NPDC001684 | reverse complement strand
GTCAAATCCGGCGATGGCGGGAATTCTCTAGACAACTTCGCCCGCGGGAGCCACGGAGGGCTGCTTGAGCACGAAGGACGCCATCGCGATCCTCGCCGGAGCCGTCATCGTCGCTTCCTTCATCGGCAGCGCCAAGAGCCCCGCCGCCACCGCCGCCAGCCCCCTCAGCAACGCCAGCGGGACGCTGCCCGGCCTCGCCCCCGTCCTGTCCGACGGCGACAGGGCCAGGGCGCGCGCCCTCATCGGCCGCTTACGCGTCAAGGGCCGCGGCCCCAACACCGGCTACGCCCGCAGCCGGTACGGCGAGAACTGGGCCGACACCGCCACCGGCGTCCCCTACGCCCGCAACGGCTGCCGCACCCGCGACGACCTGCTCGCCCGCGACGGCACCGGCGTCGAGTACCGGCCCGGGTCGAGCTGCGAGGTCGTCGCCATGGAGCTGACCGACCCCTACACCGGCCGGCTCATCTCCTGGCACAAGGCCCAGGCCGACGAGGTGCAGGTGGACCACGTCGTGCCGCTCAACTACGGCTGGCGCATGGGCGCGCCGCGCTGGCCGATGTCGAAACGCCTCGACTTCGCCAACGACCCGCTCAACCTGTTACCCGTCGACGGCCGCGCCAACGAGGAGAAGGACGCCTCCGGCCCGGCCGGGTGGCTGCCTCCCCAGCGCCGCGTCCGCTGCGCGTACGTCACCCGTTTCGCCCAGGTCGCGCTCAAGTACGACCTGCCCGTGACCAGGGCCGACAAGAACGCCATGCTCGCGCAGTGCCGCTAGCTCGTCCCCCGCCTCAGGGGCCCAGGGAAGAAGAATCCGCCTTACGCGGAAGAGGAGAGGAAAGCGATCGTCTTCTCTTCTTGCGAGGATCAATGACGTTAGGCAAAGGACTGCTGGCAGCGGTCCTGGCAGGCACGCTGGGTATGGGCGCGACAACGGGAACCGGCACGGCCGAGGCGGGCCAGGCACGTCCCGGTGAGCCGCGCTCCGGCCCGGCGGGCAGTGTGACGCTGCTCACCGGCGACCGGGTCGTGGTGACGGGCAGGAGCTTCCGGGTGGAGCCGGGCACGGCCCGGGAGGTGCACTTCTCCTCCGGCTACCGCGCCGGGCACCTGTACGTCGTCCCGTCCGACGCCGCGCCCCTGGTCGCCCAGGGGGTGCTGGACGAGCGGCTGTTCGACGTCACCCAGTTGCTCGCCTGGCGCTACGGCGACGCGGACACGCCCGACATCCCGCTGATCACCCAGTCGCCGCGGGGAAGCGCCCCCGCGCTGCGCGGCGCGGCCACCACCCGGCGACTGGCCGCCCTCGACATGACGGCCCAGCGGGTGGCCAAGAAGGGCGCGGGCCAGGCGTGGCGGAGCCTGCTCGGCGGGGCGTCCACGCTGGCCGCGGGCAAGGGCAGGATCTGGCTCGACGGCCGGCGTGCCTACACCCTGGACCGCAGCACCAGGCAGATCGGCGCGACCGAGGCGTGGCAGCGGGGATTCACCGGACAGGGCGTCACGGTCGCCGTGCTCGACAGCGGGTACGACCCCACGCATCCCGACCTGAAGGACGTGGTCACCCAGGCGCGGAACTTCTCCGACGAGCCTGACATGACCGATCGACTCGGGCACGGCACGCACGTCACCTCGATCATCGCCGGCGCCGGCGAGAAGTACCGCGGCGTGGCGCCGGGAGCCCGCATCGCCTTCGGCAAGCTGGGCACGCAGATCAGCGACTCCGCGATCCTGGCCGGGATGGAGTGGGCCGCCACGGAGGTCAAGGCCAAGATCGTCAACATGAGCTTCGGCGGCCCCGACGAAGCCGGCCTCGACCCGATCGAGCAGGCCGTGAACACCCTCTCGCAGGCCACGGGCACCCTGTTCGTGGCGGCCGCGGGCAACGAGGGCGAGCAGAGCGGGGGCAGCGTGAGCAGCCCCGGCAGCGCGGACGCCGCGCTGACCGTCGGCGCGGTGGACCGCTCCGACCAGGTGGCCGACTTCTCCAGCACGGGCCCGCGGATCGGCGACCACGCCGTCAAGCCGGACGTCACCGCCCCCGGCGTGGACATCATGGCCGCCGCCGCGGCGGGCACCGCCGACGGAACCCACGTGGCGATGAGCGGCACGTCGATGGCCAGTCCGCACGTGGCGGGAGCGGCGGCCATCCTCGCCCAGCGCCATCCCGACTGGAGCGGGCAGCAGCTCAAGGCGGCGCTCGTCGGCAGTGCCCGGCCGACCGACGGCGCCACGCCGTACCAGCAGGGCACCGGGCGGGTGGACGTGCTCCGCTCGCTGGCCCAGGAGGTGATCGCCACTCCCACCGGCGTGTGGGCCGCCTTCCCCTGGGACCGGCCGGGCGAGCGGCGGGCCACCGGGAAGATCACCTACAGCAACACCGGGGCCACGCCCGTCACCCTGGACCTCGCGGCCGGCTCCGACGTGCTCACGCTGTCGCCGCAACGACTGGAGGTGCCCGCGGGCGGGCAGGCCTCGGTCGCGGTGACGATCGACGCCGAGGGCAAGGGCCCCGGCGACCATCCGGGCATCGTCACCGCCACGGCCGGTGACACGGTGGTCCGCACCCCGGCCGGGGCCTATGTGGAGCCGGAGTCCCATGACGTCACGGTAACCGTCCAGGACAGGGACGGGGCCGCCACCGATTATGCGCAGGGCGTCGTCTACGACCAGGCGACCGGCGCGCCGCGCAACCTCGTCTTCCACGGCGGCACGGCCAGGATCAGGCTGCCGAAGGGACGCTGGAACCTCTACACCGAGATCCTCGGGAGGGCGGAGCGCAGCTTGACGCTCGCGCACCGGCCGTTCGAGGTCGGCGACGCCGACGTGTCGCTGACGGTCGACGGCCGCCAGGCGAAGCGGATCACGTTCACGGTGGACGAGCCCACCGCCGTCCCCGGTCCCGGATTCGCCCTCTCCGTGGCCAACGGGCCCTGGAGGACCGCGATGAGCGCGTTCGGCTACTCCGGCGGCTTCTACGTCGTCCCGGTGCGGCAGCCGGGGCTCACCTACCTGGCCCAGACCACGTGGACCAAGAAGGACACGACGCCCAGCCCGTACCGCTACGACCTCGTCGACCACAGGACGGACGGCTTCCCCGACGCCCCCGGGTACGCCGCGCGGACCCGGGACCTGGTCAAGGCGACCGAGACCTACCGCTCGACCGTCCCGGGCGCCACCGGCACGCTGATCACGGGGCCGGTGCCGCCCGGCGACGCCCTCTCGCCAGGACTGGGCATCTGGGACGACATCCCGCTGCCGAGCAGCGTGACAAGGTACCTCACCCCGGGATTCGCGTGGAACGACGAGTTCATCACGGGCGGCCTGACCGAGCTCGGCACCGGCCCGGTGCGCGACAGGAACTTCACCCAGGTCTGGAACGCCGCGGTGACCGGCCCCTCCTTCGCCGCCTCCGGCGGCAGCCGGGCCGGCGACACCCTGGCCTTCCCCGCCCACGGGCTGTACAGCAGCGGCGTCGCCGGACGCACCGGCATGGACGCGACCGCGACCGGCACCCTCACCCTGACCGGGAACGGCAAGCAGATCGCCACGACCGGCATCACCGGCTGTCTGCCCTACCCCGGCGCGGAGTGCACGCTCACCGCCACGTTGCCGCAGGCCGACACCGCCTACACCCTGACCGCCTCCACCCGGCGATCGCAGGCCGAGCTGTCCACCGGCGTCGACGCCGTCTGGACCTTCCGCTCGGCCCGTACGGCGAAGCCCGAGCCGCTGCCGCTGATGGCCGTGCGCTACGCGCCCCAGGGCCTCGGTGACGCCAACCGCGCCAGGCCGGGATCACGGACCACCGTCCCGATCCAGGTCGAACGCGCTCCCGGCGCCGCCAGGGCGGCGGTCTCCTCGATCAAGCTGGAGGCGTCCGCCGACGACGGCAGGACGTGGCGGCCGGTGCACGTCCGGGCGAGCCGATCGGGCTGGACGGCACGGCTGGACAACCCCGCCACCGCGGGATACGTCTCGCTGCGCGCGACCGTCACCGACAAGGCGGGCAACGGCGTCACCCAGACCGTGACCCGCGCCTACGCCGTGGGCTGACCCGTACGGCCGGAAAGCTGAATCACGACGCGTCCGCCCCCCGGGCCTTCCAGCCCGGGGGGCGGACGCGTGCGGGAGAGGAGGACCGTCAGCGGTCGCGATCACCCGCGGGGCTCACGGCATCCCGCCTCAGCTCTGCACCGCGGGAAGCTGGTCCGTCCACTCGGTGGTCACGGAGATGAATTGGGCGCTGAACGCCAGGCCGCCGTCGTCGACGAGGACGAGGTTGGCGCGGACCACCCGGGCCTCCTCGGGATCGACGACCAGTTCGATGTCCGTGTCGCCATCGGGTTCGGGAATGCGCAGATGCTGACCGCCCTCGACCGCGCCCGCGTTCTCCACCCCCGGTGTCGCGGCGAGCGCGCGGAACGCCGCCGAGCGGACCTCCCCGGGCGCCGGCAGGTCCGTGATCAGCGCCAGCAGGGTGAGGGTGGGATCGCCGCGTATCTCTGACCCGGTCATGTCCCTCTCCTGACCCTTGCGGGCGACGAGCGACGCCTTCAGCGCCTCGGGGTCCGTCGGCAGCCCTTCGAGCTCCTCGAAGCTCACCTCGGCGCCCTTGAGCCTGAGCGTCTGCCCCTCCGGCGCCTGGATGACGGCGCCGGCGGGATCCCCCGGCACGGCCCTGGTCCAGCGCTTGCCGTCGCGCCTGGTCCAGCTCTCCATCGGCGGGGCGTCCGACGAGAGCCACCGGCGCGTGACGTGCCAGTACGTCCCGGAGCCCTGGGGCGTGCGTTCCGCGCGGACGGCGGCCATGAGCAGGACCTCCTTGCCCGTGACCGGTGCGCCGTCGTTCGTGGGCGCCCCCGTGGCGAACACGACCGCGGCGACGGCACCGGCGGCGGCCAGGGCCACTCCCGGGACGAACCAGCCGGCACGCCGGCGCGCCCGGCCCGCCGGCACCCGCCGCTGCAGGCGCTCCCTGCCGCGCGCGACCGTCTCGGCGGACGGCTCCGGCTCGTCCAGCAAAGCGGCGATCTCTTCCAGGTCACGCATGAGGGGTCTCCTTGTCGGTGAGGGCGTGGATCTTGGCGCGGGCCCGGCTGAGGCGTGAGCCGACCGTGCCGAGGGAAATGCCGAGCGCCTGGGCGATCTCGAGGTAGCTGAGCTGGCCCAGCGCCAGGAGCAGCAGCACGTCACGCTCGCCGCCGTTCAGCGAGGCGAGCGCCATGGCCAGGTACGGCTGCGCGGTCGCGGCGGTGACGACCCGGTTCTCGTGCCCTTCCACGACCGGCACGGGGTCCAGCCGGGCCAGCGCCTTGTACCGGCGGGCCTCCTTGTGCCGATGCCGGGCCACCAGGTTCGTGGCGATGCCGAGCAACCAGGGCCGCAGAGCACCTTTTTCCAGCGCGAAACGGTCACGCCGGTCGAACGCCAGCAGAAACGTCTCGGCCGCGACGTCCTCGGCCGCTTGGGCGCCCAGGCGTCCCGCCACGTACCGGTAGACGTCACGGAAATACCGGTCATACACGGCGGTGAACAGCTCAGGGTTCCGCCGGTAGCCGGCGACGAGGTCGGCGTCGGTCACCTGCTCGCCCACGTCGGCGGTCATGTGCCCGTCTCCGTCATGAGTGTGCCTTCCGGTGGGTGATCATTGCTTTCACCCATCCTTCGCGGCGTACGCGGCTTTTCTTCCCGCGCGCCGGAAGGCGGCCACTCACCCGGGTGGGGCTAGCGCGGGTCCTCCCAGACGAAGCCGTGCTCGAACGTCTGCTCGGCCAGCGCCTTCTGCCCGGCGAGGTTGGGATGGAAGAAGTCCCACTTGCTGACGTGGTCGAGCGTGAACGGGAAGGAGAAGATCGCGCCCTCGTCGGTGTCGCACGAGGGCCCCATCGCCTCGCACGCCAACGCCGCCTCCCTGTTGTAGGCCATCACCCGCGCCCGCACCCGGGCCCGCCGCTCGACGTCGGCCTTCTTCACCGAGGCCGGGTCGGCCAGCATGGTCTGGCAGATCCTCCCGACGGTCCAGAACGTACGGGCCAGCGGGTTGCCCTTGCCGACCTGCCACAACCGCCGCAGGTCGGGCACGCTGGCGATGAACACCCTGGCCTGCGGCATGCCGGCACGCAGGGCCGACAGCGCGGCGTCCATGCGCCGGCGGTAGAGCGCGACCGGCGTCATCTCCCGCTCGGTGCGCTTGCACGCGTCCTGGGCGCCTATGAGGATCGTCACATAATCGGCCTTCGCCGCGATCGCCTGGTTGACCTGGCCGAGCAGGTCGGCGCTCGTCGAGCCCGGCACCGCGAAGTTCTCCCGGTGGAGCGTTCCAGCCAGGCCCCGCAGCCGGAGGTAGTGGCTGACCACCTGCGCGTTGTCGCCGGCCGCCCAGGAACGGGCCGCGCAGGAGACGTACCAGCCGCAGGAGTTGAAGCCCGTGGAGATCGAGTCGCCCAGCGCCGCCATCGTCTCAGGGACGGGCTGAGCTGCGACGACAGCCTGCGCGGGGCCCGAAGCGGCCAGGACGAGGACGGCGGTGACGACAGGGGACAGGCGACCGATCATGGCCCCAAAGGTAGGGAGTCGATCAAGGACGCACCATGACCTTCAGGCGAGGTCTGCCATTTCAGGACCGTCTTCCTATCGCCGCTTGACAGTGCCTCCGCGAGCTGGGCGCCCCCAATGAACGTCAAGATCCGGTTATTTCCTGGCTCGTGGGCAGTAACACCGCATTCACGGGGGTCCGAGTCGAACGTGTTCAGTTCCCGCATAGAGTGTCTTGAGTGAGTGTCGCGCTCGGAACAACCCGCCCGCTACCGGTTCGCACCACCCCTGTCGGCGACCCCGGTGACCTGCTGGCATCCCTCCCGAAGACGGCGCCCTACGCCTGGATCAGGAACGGCGAGGGCCTGGTGGGATGGGGCCAGGCCGCCCGCGTCGCCGTGCCGCCGGGCCCCGGCCGCTTCGCCTGGGCTCGCGAGTGGCTGCGCACCGTCCTCGGCGACGCGCCCGCCGACGACGCCGGGCGCGCCCCCGGCTCCGGCTCCGGCCCCGTCGCCTTCGGCAGCTTCACCTTCGACGAGGACGCCCCCGGATCCGTGCTCGTCGTCCCCCGCGCCGTGCTCGCCCGCCGCGGCGGCCGCGCCTGGCTCACCACCGTCGGCGAGGCCCCGCTGGAGACGTTCAGCCCCATCCGCGAGCCCGGCCGCATCAGCTACGGCGACGGCAGCCTCACCGCCCCCCAATGGGAGCACGTCGTCGCCCGGGCCGCCCGCCGCATCCGCGACGGCGAACTGGAGAAGGTCGTGCTCGCCCGCGACCTGCTCGCCACCGCCGAGCACCCCATCGACGTGCGACTGCTGCTGACCCGGCTGGCCCGGCGCTACCCCGAGTGCTACACCTTCTCCGTGGCCGGCCTCGTCGGCGCCACCCCCGAGCTGCTCATCCGCCGCACCGGGCAGGAGATCGAGTCCCTCGTCCTGGCCGGCACCACCGCCCGCGGCACCGGCCCGGCCGACGACGTCGCCCGCGGCGCCGCGCTGTTCGCCTCCCAGAAGGACCGCCACGAGCACGAGTGCGCCATCGCCTCCGTGCGCCAGACCCTCGCCCCCCTCTGCTCCTCCCTGCACACCCCCGACGAGCCCGAACTCCTCGTGCTGCCCAACGTCCAGCACCTGGCCAGCCACGTCACCGGGCGGCTGGCCGACGGCGCGTCCGTGCTCGACGTGGTGGCCGCCATGCACCCCACCGCCGCCGTCGGCGGCACCCCGACCGACACCGCCATCAAGGTCATCCGCGAGCTGGAGGGCATGGACCGCGCCGGCTACGCGGGCCCGGTCGGCTGGATCGACGCCCACGGCGACGGCGAATGGGGCATCGCCCTGCGCTCGGGGCTGATCGAGGGCAACCGCGCCCGGCTCTTCGCCGGCGGCGGCATCATGGGCGACTCCGACCCGGCCGCCGAGCTGGCCGAGGCCCAGGCCAAGTTCCGCGTCATGCAGTACGCCCTGGAGGGCTGAGCGGCCTCAGCCGGGCACGTGCACGCCCTCGCCCACCTCGACGCGGGCCCGGCCGGCCGTCAGCGCGGCCACCCACTCGCCGAACGCCGCCACCTCGTCCTCCCCCACCGCCACCGAGAACGTCACCCCGGCCGCGTAGGTCACCTCGCGCAGCGCGTAGCGGGAGGCGCGCAGGTCGTTCTCCACCCGGCCGGCCTGGTCGTGGGCCACCGAGACGCTCACCAGCCTGGCCGGGACCATCCGCACCGGCTCCACCAGGTCGAGCGTCTCGGTCACCGCTCCCCCGTAGGCGCGCACCAGCCCGCCCGCGCCCAGCAGGACGCCGCCGAAATAGCGCGTGACCACCGCGACCACGTCGTTGAACCCCCGGCCGACCAGCGCCTGGACCATCGGCGTGCCCGCGGTGCCGCCGGGCTCGCCGTCGTCGTCGCCCTTCTGCAGCCGCCCGCCGATCACGTACGCGGTGCAGTTGTGGGTGGCGCCGGCGTGCTCGCGGCGGCGGGCGGCGATGAAGGCGGCGGCCTCCTCGACGGTACGGGCGGGGGCCAGCGCGCAGACGAACCGGGAGCGGCGCACCTCGGTCTCGTGCTCGACGCCGGTCGCGAGGGTGAGGTACGACTGGGACACGTCCGCCAGGCTACCGCCTTTACGTTGTAGATTTTTGAGTGGGCGCACCGGGTTGAGCGCGATGCACGGCAAGCGCCCCTTCCCTGTGCAGGACGCCCAAGGTCGCGGCGCCGCCGCGCGCGTACGGTGCGGCGCATGACCTATCGCGTCGCCATGGACATCGGCGGCACCTTCACCGACGTCGTCTGCTACGACGAGCGCACGGGGGCCGTCACCGCCTCGAAGGCGCCCACCACGCCGGGGGACCTGGCCGAGGGCGTGTTCGCCGCGCTCGGCCGGGTCGTGGACGACCCCGCGGCCATCTCCTTCTTCGTGCACGGCACCACGCAGGGACTGAACGCCCTGCTGGAGCGCAAGGGCGCGCGGGTGCTGCTGCTGGCGAGCCGGGGCGCCGGGGACGTCTACCGGATCGCCCGCGGCAACCGCGACCGCATGTTCGACCTGCGTTACCGCAAGCCGTCGCCGCTCGTGCCGCGCCAGGACGTCATGGAGGCCGGCGGCCGCCTCGACCACCGGGGCCGCGAGCTGGAACCCCTCGACGAGGAGGCGGTGCGGCGGGCCGCGCGGCGGGCCCGCGAGGAGGGTTTCGACGCCGTCGCCGTGTGCCTGCTGTTCTCCTTCGCCGACCCCGCGCACGAGCTGCGCGCGGGCGAGATCCTGCGGGCCGAGCTGGGCGAGGACGTGCTCGTGGTGCTCTCGCACGAGGTCGCGCGCGAGTGGCGCGAGTACGAGCGCACCTCCTCGGCGGTGCTGGAGGCCTACACCGGGCCGGTCGTGCGCAGGTACCTGGCCAGGATCGAGCGGCGCTTCGCCGAGCGCGGCCTGTCGGTGCCGGTGCACGTGATGCAGTCGTCGGGCGGGCTGGTCAACGCCTCGTACGCGATGCGGCGGCCGTTGCAGACGCTGCTGTCGGGGCCGGTCGGCGGCACGATGGGCGGCGTGGCCGCGGCCCGCATGCTGGGCCGGGAGAACGCGATCTGCGTGGACATGGGCGGCACCTCCTTCGACGTCTCGCTCGTGGTGAACGGGCGGCCCGACGTCAGCGCCGAGGCCCGCATCGAGGGCTACCCGGTGCTCATGCCCATCGTGAACCTGCACACCATCGGCGCGGGCGGCGGCTCGATCGCCTACGCCGAGGCGGGCGCGCTGCGCGTCGGCCCGGAGTCGGCCGGGGCCGTGCCGGGCCCGGCCTGCTACGGCCGGGGCGGCACCCGGCCCACCGTGACCGACGCGAACGTGGTGCTCGGCCGGGTGGACCCGGCCTGGTTCGCGGGCGGGCTGATGACGCTGGACGAGGAGGCCGCGGGCGCGGCCGTGGTCACGCTGGCGCGGGAGCTGGATCTGGACCCGCTGCGGCTGGCCGAGGGCGTGTGCGACGTGGCCAACGCCAAGATGGCCCAGGCGATCCGCACGCTGACGGTCGAGCACGGGGTGGAGCCGCGGGAGTTCGCGCTGGTCGCCTTCGGCGGCGCGGGCGCGATGCACGCCGTCTTCATCGCCCGTGAGCTGGGCATCTCCGAGGTGGTCGTGCCGCGCTTCCCGGGGGCGTTCTCGGCCTGGGGCATGCTGGAGGCGGACGTGCGGCGGGACCTGACGCACCCGTACTTCCGGCCGCAGGACACGCTCGACGGCGACGACATGGCCGGGCATCTGGCGACGTTGGAGCGGGAGGCGCTGGAGGCGCTGGCCGGGCAGGGCGTCCCTGAGGAGCGCCGCCGGGTCGAGCACGCCGTGGACATGCGCTACGAGGGCCAGGACTACACGCTCACCGTCCCGCTGCGCGACGCCGCCGAGCCGGGCGAGCCGGGCTTCCTCGCCGCGGTCGCGGCCCGCTACGCCGAGGCGCACACCAGCCGGTACGGCCACGCCACGCCCGAGGCGCCGGTCGAGTTCGTCATGCTGCGCAGCACCGGGTTCGGCTCGTTCCCGCGCGCCGCCGCCGGGGCCGCCGAGCCGCGCGAGGAGACGTCGGGGAACGTCCGGGACGTGATCTTCGACGGGGTGGTGCACCGCACGCCCGTGTTGCGGCGGGCGGGCCTGTCCGGCTCGTTCGCCGGGCCCGCGATCGTGGTCGAGGAGACCGCGACCACGGTCATCCCGCCGGGCTGCCTGGCGGCCGTCGACGACAACGGTTTCCTCATCGTGAAGGTGGACGTCCAGTGATCGACCCAATGATCGACGCGGTTACCACAGAGATCATCCGGTGCGCTCTGCTGCAGGCGGCCGAGGACATGAACACCACGCTGATCCGCAGCTCGTACACGCCGGTGATCTACGAGGCCAAGGACTGCGCGGTGGCGCTGCTCGACCGCGACCACAACGTGCTGGGGCAGTCGTCCGGCCTGCCGATCTTCCTGGGCAACCTGGAGGTGTGCACCCGCGAGACCGAGCGCATGTACGGCCGCGAGGTGTGGCAGGAGGGCGACGTGTGGGTGCTGAACGACTCCTACGTCGGCGGCACCCACCTCAACGACGTCACCGTCTACGGCCCGATCTTCGCCGGCGGCGAGCTGGCCGGGTTCGCCGCCTCGCGCGCCCACTGGCTGGACGTCGGCTCCAAGGACCCGGGCGGCTCGATGGACTCCACCTCGATCTTCCAGGAGGGCCTGCGGCTGGGCCCGGTGAAGGTGTACGCGGGCGGGCGGCCGTGCCGCGACCTGCACGAGGTGATCGCCCGCAACGTGCGCTTCCCGCACGCCACGCTCGGCGACATGCGGGCCCAGGTGAGCTGCGCGATGACCGGCCAGCGGCGGCTGCAGGAGATCGTCTCGCGCTGGGGCCTGGAGACGGTCATGGCCGCCCGGGACGAGATCTTCGCCCAGACCGAGCGCATGGAACGCCAGGCCATCGCCGCGATCCCCGACGGCGTGTACGAGGCGTCCGGCTTCCTCGACAACGACGGCGTCGACCTGGCCACGCCGCTGCCGGTGAACGTGCGGGTCACGGTGTCGGGCGAGTCGATGCACGTGGACCTGACCGACTGCGCCGACCAGGCCCGCGGGCCGGTCAACTGCGGCGCGGCGCAGGCCGTTGCGGCGGTGCGGGTGGGGTACAAGCTGCTGGTGTCGGGGGACGTGCCGCTCAACGGCGGCTCCTTCCGCCCGCTGAGCGTCGAGACCCGGCCGGGCTCGATGCTGGCCGCGCGGTCGCCGGCCGCCTGCCAGTACTACTACTCCCACCTCGGGCTGCTCATCGACCTGGTGGTCAAGGCGCTGGCCCCGGCGCTGCCGGGCAAGGCGGCGGCGGCCTCGTACGGGGACTCGATGATCGTGCAGTTCACCGGGACCGACCCGCGTACCGGGAAGTTGTACGTCTCCCAGGAGGCCACCGTCGGCGGCTGGGGGGCGTGGGAGGGCGGCGACGGCGAGTCGTGCCTGATCAACAACGTCAACGGCTCGCTGCGGGACATGCCGATCGAGGTGCTGGAGACGCTGTTCCCGGTCCGGGTGCGCCGCTACGAGATGCGTCCGGACACCGGCGGCGCCGGTCAGTGGCGCGGCGGCAACGGCGTGGTGCGGGAGTACGAGTTCTGCGGCGACACCTCGTTGTCGTTGTGGTTCGAGCGCTCGGTCACGCCCGCGTGGGGCCTGGCCGGCGGCGCGGCGGGCGCTCCCCCACGGGTGACGCTCAATCCGGGCACGGCGGGCGAGCGCCGGATGCTCAAGGTCAACGCCCTGCCGGTGTCGGCCGGTGACGTGCTGCGCTGCGAGTCCGGCGGAGGTGGCGGCTACGGCCCGGCCGACCGGCGCTCCCCCCTGGCGCGGGCGGCCGACCTGGCCGAGGGCATGATCACGAACTGATCCGCATTCGACCGAAAATCGCACGGATTGTTCTCCGGTCTGTGAAGATGATCGACAACGCGGGGGCACGCGAAGCCTGGGGAGGCTGTGTCCCCGTCATGACCATCTTCACGAGGGGACTCTCATGACTGCGTTACGAACGCGCCTGCTCGCGGGCTCGGCCGCGCTCGCCGCGGGCCTGGCCGGCGTCGTCGCTGGCCGGCGAGCC